>JAEMSB010000120.1 GCA_016463045.1 Niveispirillum sp. | reverse complement strand
GGGGCATGGGGAGGATGAAAGAGACGCAGCACGCCGACACTACATATAGATATCCTTGGCGTTGCCGGCCCTACCCGTATGGGTGATCCTAAGGATGTGATTTATGTCCTGACGGCCAGTATCGGCGGTGCCGACGCGATCCTGACGGGGGGCCTTCGGGACTTCATCGAATCTCATTATGGCAACGCGCGGGTGCTGTCTGTCCGACAGTTCCTGGACTTACACCCCTGAATCCAAGGAAAAATCGCGGCTAGTCCGACACGATGGCCCCGTCAAGCCGCGTGCAGCGCATACCCCGACCCCGTTCGCAAGCCCCCTTGGAATAGCTGACGTCAAGCCTATTCATGATGGATAGGGCGGAAATTTCTGCCTTGTGGTGAGCACGGGATTTGGTACGATCCGGTCCTCAACAAACAAGATGTTGTGTCCTGTGGGCAGTTATCCACAGCCGGGGCTCTGGGGAAAACGGGGATAAGTCATGCGCGACGGTGAAGTGAACGAGTGGGCCCCGCAGGGCGCCGACCTATTTGGCCAGATCCAGATGCGCAAGCATGCGCCGGTGACTGTGGATCATTCCAGAAACGAGCTGCTGACCACGTTCGGCAAGGCGACGCTGGATGATCGCTACCTGATGCCGGGCGAGACCTATCAGGATCTGTTCGCCCGCGTCGCCAGCTATTATTCCGACGATCATGCGCATGCCCAGCGCCTGTATGACTATATCTCCCGCCTGTGGTTCATGCCGGCTACGCCCGTCCTGTCCAATGGCGGCACGGCCCGTGGCCTGCCCATCTCCTGCTTCCTGAACGAAGCCAGCGACAGCCTGGAAGGCATTGTCGGCCTGTGGAACGAAAATGTCTGGCTGGCGGCCAAGGGTGGCGGCATCGGCAGCTATTGGGGCAACCTGCGCTCCATCGGCGAGCAGGTGAAGGATAGCGGCAAGACCAGCGGCGTCATCCCCTTCATCCGCGTCATGGACTCACTCACGCTGGCCATTTCCCAGGGCTCGCTGCGCCGTGGCTCGGCTGCCTGCTACCTGCCCGTCTCCCACCCCGAGATCGAAGAATTCATCGAGATGCGCCGCCCCACGGGTGGTGATCCGAACCGCAAGGCGCTGAACCTGCACCATGGCATCGCCATCCCCGACGCCTTCATGCGCGCGGTCGAGGCCGATGAGGAATGGGCGCTGACCAGCCCCAAGGATGGCAAGATCCTGCGCCGCGTGAAGGCGCGCGACCTGTGGATCCGCATCCTGACCGCCCGTATGGAAACGGGCGAGCCCTATATGCTGTTCATCGACCATGTGAACCGGGCCATCCCGGAACATCACAAGCTCGCCGGCCTGACGGTGAAGATGTCGAACCTGTGCAGCGAGATCACGCTGCCGACCGGCATGGACCCGTGGGGCAAGCAGCGCACGGCTGTGTGCTGCCTGTCCTCGCTGAACCTGGAAAACTTCCTGGAATGGCAGGACCATCCGACCTTCATCGAGGACGTGATGCGGTTCCTGGATAATGTCATGACCGACTTTATCCAGAAGGCGCCGGACGACATGGTCAAGGCCAAATATTCCGCCATGCGCGAGCGCTCGGTCGGTCTGGGCGTTATGGGCTTCCACAGCTTCCTGCAAAGCCAGATGATCCCGATCGAAGGCGTGATGGCCAAGGTCTGGAACAAGCGCATGTTCGCCCTGATCAAGCGTCAGGCCGATGCCGCGTCGGTCAAGCTGGCGCATGAGCGTGGCCCCTGCCCCGACGCCGAGGAATATGGCGTGATGGAGCGTTTCTCCAACAAGATCGCCATCGCGCCGACGGCCAGCATCTCCATCATCACCGGTGGCGCGTCGCCGGGGATTGAGCCGATGGCCGCCAACGCCTATACGCACAAGACCCTGTCGGGCAGCCATTCGGTGCGCAACCCGTACCTGGAGAAGCTGCTGGCCGAAAAGGGCCGCAATGACGAGGACACCTGGTCGGAGATCACGCTGAACAGCGGGTCAGTCCAGCATCTGGACTTCCTGACCCAGGATGAGAAGGACGTGTTCAAGACGGCGTTCGAACTGGATCAGCGCTGGCTGATCGAACATGCCGCCGACCGCACCCCGTTCGTGTGCCAGAGCCAGTCGCTGAACGTCTTCCTGCCGGCCGATGTGCATAAGCGCGACCTGCACCAGATCCATATGATGGCCTGGAAGAAGGGCGTGAAGAGCCTGTACTACCTGCGCTCCATGTCGGTGCAGCGCGCCGAAAGCAACGCCACCAAGGAAATCGGCAAGGCCAAGGCCGCACCGATGGCGGAGACGAACAAGTATGAGGAATGTCTGGCCTGTCAGTGAGGGCTGTACATTCCACCGAGGTGAAGAAGGCGGGCAGCGATGCCCGCCTTCTTGCATTCCGGCACCTGCCGGGGCGGTCATGTGAGAGAGGAAATGGTGAAGGTAATGGTGGTTGGGAAAGCCGTGCCGTAATTGATGTTGGTAGAAAAGCCGCCCTGGTCATCAAACGGATAGCCATAGGTCAGGCCATTGATGCTGATGCCATTGGTCGGATCAGCCGTCGCATTCTGATGCATGAAGGCCGAGTAGAGGTTGGAGGGAACGAAGTCTGCGGCGGTGTGATTGTTCCATGAGGGATAGAACAGGTAGGGGGCCCCATTGGTCGGCTGTGTCACCGGCTGGTTGGTATCGGTGAAACTGGACGCCGGTGAACCGCTGGTATTGGCGACCGTGCCAACCAGTATGGGCTGCCCGGCAGAGGTCTGACGGTAGATGTTCACCTGCGTGTAGAGGGCTGTCGGCAGCCGTTCCCACAGTAGTTGCACCGCACTTGCCGCCGCCAACGTCATCGTCACACCCCAGGTGAGGGCGGTTTCACCCCCATTGGGAAGCAAGGCGGAGAGATAGTAAGTGTAGGTACCCGCCGGGACCGCATCCTTTTTCGCCGTGGAGGTCGGCACACCGCTGAAGGCGTAGAGGCAGGTATATTGCTGCGGTGACAGCGCAAAGCGATAGCCGGTGGCCACACCGCGATTGAGGGCCGAAACAATGACATTCTCGATATTGGTCAGCGCATTGGCAGCCAGCAGCGGGAAAGCCTGGGCCACGGCATCAGGATCATTGGGGGTGGCAAATACCCCAGCACAGCCAAACACCATCTGGCTGGGATCATTGCTGGCATTTTCCAGCCAGGCCGGTGCGTTCGACAGGCCATAGTTGGAAACAGCCATGTCCGTCAGAGTGGCCGGCAGGTTGACGCTGCCGAGACCGGTATTGCCCTGGAAATAGGGGAAGTAGATATTCACGACCGCGCCCTGATACTCGCCCGCTGTCAGACCGGACGTCTGGGCGAGATTGGCGTTGGTATAGTTGGTGGGATCATAGGCATTGCCCACCAGTTGCAGGGCCAGATAGGCCTGGGTGCCATCACCCCATTGCCAGGTCGCGCCGACCGAATGGGTAGTGCCCTTGTCATCCACATAGGTGGCGCTGGTGATGGGCTGCCCCTTCTTCGGCCACAGCCACTCAACCTTGCCCAGCCACAGGGTGCCGTTGCTGCTGCCAGCCTGGTTGAACTGGAACAGTTGGAACGGGTTCTGCATGTAATAGGCAAAGAAGTCCCGCAGCGGTGCGTCAAACCAAGTGGACAGCGCGCTGAACCCATAAGGCGAGGATGGCGGCGTCCTCGTCCCGGCGGTCAGCGCACCATCGGCATAGAAATAGCCAAGCTGGGCGTTCCAATCGCTGATCGACTGGCTGGTGATCAGGCCATAATCATTGATCTGTGCGGGCACCGCCGGCAGGGAGGGCGGGAGTACGCCCGGACCCGAAGCCCGGTAGATATTGATGCCCGTCGCCAGGGGATTGACCGGCTTGTAAGTGCCGAGGCTGGTTGCCGTCAACCAGCCGATATCGATCTGGGACGCGGTCGCGGCCCCCAACTCTGACTTGAGGAAGCCGCCGAACACCGCCTGGGAATTTGGCAGCGATTCCCCGGAAGGCGAGGTTTCGGTGACCAGATAGAAATAGCTGTTGTTGGCGAAGGGGTCGGGCGTTCCCGGGGTGCCTGTGGGCGCCAGATAGCTGGGCGGATCCGGGATAGTGACGGATTGGATCACATCCTGGGGCGCGACAATGCACTTCTGCGTTCCAGCCGGATACTGCCCCACAATCAGACATTCGTTGAACGGGCTGCCTGCCGGAAAGGCCGCCGCGAACCGGCTGAACAAGGTGGCCTGCGCCACGGTGCTGCCGATGCTGCCCATGGGGAATGGCACGGTACCGGTGCTTGCCACGGTGTAGGTGAAGCTGACCTGATCGATATTGGAAATGTCGATATCCAGGATGGGGGCGGTGCCACCGACGGGTGTGGCATAGGTCAGCTCAAAGATGCTGAACATCTCACCGGGATTGGTCGACAACGTCGGCGACGCGGGCACACCATTGGTAACCGGGATACCGCTGCAGGTGCCGATGAACATGGCCACCACACCGGACTGCAACTGCTGTCCGGACGGCAGGGTCACCGTGACAGTTGTGTTCCCCGTTGCGGGGGGCGTCGATGGCGTGAGAACGTTCAGCAGCGCCGTATACTGGCCGTTGGCCGTACTGGGGAAAAGCTGATAGCTGCTAGTCGCAAAGTCCCAGTAGTACCATTGATCGGTCCCCGGATCCTGCCCATACAGGGCGAGCGTAAAGTGTTTATGCAGCACATCAGCAGGAATCACAAAACTCCACGACGGAAAGCCCGAAGTGGATGCCGGTTCATTGGTCATTTTGACCCCCATGGCATTGATATATGTCTATAACGTCTTTGACGTCGGCATAGACATATCATCAATACTCGTCCTGGGCGATCACCGAACAGGAACCGGGCCTAGTACTGATCACGTACTGAACTGCCGGCAGGCCCAGAAACGGCCACGACCTAAACATTGGGTTTGGCCGCGCTGGCGGTAGATTGTGGCTTGGCTAGCACCGGGCAAAACATGCCACTATCTGTCAGAAACATTGAAAGGGTATGGGAACACATGGGCGCCGTCCTTCACCCGCGCCAAAGACTGACCCGCACTGTGGTCGTAGCACTGGTCAGCATATTGGCCTTACTGTCCATCATGCTCATGGCCGACCTGATCTTGGTACTGGGAGCGGAGGCCTGCGGGCAACCCGATGCCGGGAGGAACTGCTATCCATGGTCACCACACGCGGAGGGTCCCATTGAAGGGGCATGGAACTACAACAGCAAAAGCCTTTATCTATTCGCTGGCGGGGTGCACCTGACCTTTGTAGTCACGGCCATGCTGGCCATGATCCGCTGGCGTGACCTGCGGGGCATCCTTTTGGCGGTGTGCCTGCTGGGCGCCCATGCCTTGACCCATGCCTGGGCGGATCAGGCGATCGGCAACCGCCCCGACATCATTGAGCTGTCGGACCTGCCAAAGCTGCTATAGCCGCCCCAACCGCTCAATCAGCAGGTCAAAAAACCCGTCCGCGTCGGCCTTAAGCATGAAGAACACATTCTTCGGGCGCTGGGTGATGCACCAGCGGTCGACCACCGTCTGGCCGATGGTCAGCGGAGAGGCGGTTTCGACCTCCACATTCACCTGTTTACCCTGGAACAGGTCGGGCTTGATCAGCCAGGCGATGACGCAGGGGTCGTGCAGGGGGCCGCCATCGGTGCCGTATTTCGCTTCGTCATACTGGCGATAGAAATCCAGCATTTCATAGGTGACGCGCCCCACGGGGCCGGGGATGGCGCGGACGCGGTCCATCTGTCGCTGGGCCGTCAGCACCTGATGCGTCACATCCATGGAGAACATGACGATATCGACGCCGGATTTCAGCACGATTTGCGCTGCGTGCGGATCGACGAAGATGTTGAATTCGGCCACGGGGCTGCTATTGCCGCCTTCAAACTGCGCCCCGCCCATCAGCACGATGCGCTTGATCCGCGCCGCGATGTCGGGCGCGCGGGTCAGGGCGGTGGCGATGTTGGTCAGCGGACCCAGGGGGCAGAGCGTGACGGTACCCGGCGGTTCGGCGCGCAGGGTGTCGATGATGAAATCGACCGCATGCTGTGCCTGCAATGGCATGGTGGGCGGAGGCAGGTCGGGACCGTCGAGGCCGGTATCGCCATGCACCTCCGGGGCCGTATGCAGATCCAGGAACAGAGGGCGGTCGCAGCCGGCGAAAACCTTGATATCGGGCCGGCCCGACAATTCACAGATCTTGCGGGCATTAATCTCGGTGTGGGCCAGTGGCGCGTTGCCGGCCACCGCCGTGACGCCCAGCACCTCGATCTCCTCCGGTGAGGCAAAGGCCAGCATCATGGCGACGGCGTCGTCCTGTCCGGGATCGGTATCGATGATGATGCGTTCGCGTGCCATGGCGGCCTCCGTTGGTCCAATCGCCGTCTGATATCCCGAAAAATCTTGAGCGGGAAGGCCCAGGCCTGTTTTATGCGGCCACCATGACACGACGCATCGCCATCTTTGATTTCGACGGCACCCTGGTGGGGGGCGACAGCCTGTTGCCCTATCTGGGCCGGGTGGCGGGGCGCATGCGTTCCGGCCTGGTCTTTGCCCGCGCCATCCGGGCGGGGCTGATGAGTGCGGGGGCCAATCCCGACGATGATCTGCGCACCCGCATCAAGGCCGGGATGCTGCGCCGGGCGCTGGCCGGGGTGCCGGTGAGTGTGGCGCAGGATGCGGCGGAACGGATGCGCGGCTGGCCCCGCTGGTACGAACCCACGCTGACCGCCCTGAAACGCCATGCCGATGCCGGCGATCTGGTGGTGGTGGCCACGGGCGGCCTGTCGCTTTACATCCCCATCCTGCTGCAAGGGCTGCCGGTTGACCGTATCCTGGCCACCGATATGGAGGTTCAGAACGGGGTTCTGACGGGGCAGATGCAGGGCGGCAACTGTGTGCGCGGCGAGAAGGCGCGGCGGGTGGCGGCCCTGCTGCATGAGGCCGGACCGTTTGATGAAAGTCATGGCTATGGCAATCGCCCCTCCGACCTGCCCTTTCTGGCATTGATGAGCCATCCGACCGTGATTCCCACTGTGCCCAGAAAGTAATGTTGCGATAGAACGATCACAGGACTTTGCCTTGCCGGCTTTGTCACAGGGCCTATATGTTGGTTCGATACGAAGTTTGGAATGATTCCAGAAAGCCCTATCCCGTGACCGCGCCCCACGCCGCCCTTTCCCGCCGTACTGTCCTGGCCCTGGCCGGTGCCGGGATGCTGTCAGCTGGGCTGCCGGTGCAGGCGGCGGAAAAGCCGGTATTGCAGGCGACGACGGGACAGGTGGCGGAATTGCTGCGTGCCGTGGCCGGTGATACGGCCAGCATCAGCAGCCTGATGGGCGAAGGGATCGACCCCCATTCCTATAAGCTGACGCGGTCGGACACGGTCGCCTTGATGAAGGCCGATGCCATCTTCCATTCCGGCCTGTTCCTGGAAGGCAAGATGGCGGACATGCTGGACAATCTGTCGGCCAACAAGCCGGTGCATGCCGCGGCCTCTGCCCTGCCCAAGGATCGGCTGATCCATCCTGACGGGGCAGACGGCCATCCCGACCCCCATGTCTGGATGGACCCGAGCCTGTGGCGGCTGGCGCTGCTGGGCGTACGGGACAGGCTGTCTACGCTCTATCCCGGCAATGCCAGCCTTTATGCAGCCAATGCGGCCAAGGCAGCCACGGAGTATGAGGCGCTGACCGCCTATGCCGGCAAGGTCTTGGCATCGGTGCCGGAACAACGGCGCGTGCTGGTCACCGCGCATGACGCGTTTTCCTACCTGGGCCGGGCCTATGGATTGTCGGTCGTGGGCATTCAGGGGATCAGTACGGAGTCCGAAGCCGGGTTGCAGCGGATCGAAAGCATGGTGTCCCTGCTGGTCGACCGTAAAATTCCGGCGGTCTTTATCGAGACCTCGGTGTCCGATCGCAATATCCAGGCGTTGATTCAAGGAGCGGCGGCCAAGGGGCACAAGGTGGCCATTGGCGGATCGCTCTATTCCGACGCCATGGGGGCGCCCGGCACCTATGAAGGGACCTATGTCGGCATGATCGACCATAATGTCACCACCATCGCCCAGGCCCTGGGCGGTACCGTGCCGGCGCGCGGGTTCCAGGGCCGGCTGGCGGCAGGGTAAGGGGATGGTCCGATGCTGCAACGGCTGTTGAGCGATAATTTCATCCCCAGCGCCGATGCCGGCGTGGGCGCGCTGGCCGTGTCGGGCCTGTCGGTGGCTTACCATCAGCGCCTTGTGCTGCGCGATGTCACCTGGACGGCCCCGGCCCAGGGTCTGGTCGCCGTGGTCGGCCCGAACGGGGCCGGCAAATCCACCTTCCTGAAGGCGGTTCTGGGCCTGGTCCCGGCCCTGACCGGCACCATAGAGGTCTATGGCCGCCCGCTGAGGCGGCAGCGCGCCCTGATCGGCTATGTGCCGCAGCGGGAGAGTGTGGATTGGGACTTCCCCGTCAGCGCGCTGGACGTGGTCACCATGGGCCGTTACGGCCTGATCGGCTGGGGCCGGCGCATCACGGGCAAACATAAGGCCGCCGCCATGCAGGCGTTGGACCGGGTCGGCATGGCCGATTTCGCCCATCGCCAGATCGGGCAATTGTCCGGCGGACAGCAGCAGCGCGTGTTCCTGGCCCGCGCCCTGGCGCAGGAGGCGCGGCTGTACTTCATGGATGAACCGCTGGCCGGCGTGGATGCCGCCACGGAGCAGACCATCCTGGCGGTCCTGCGCGAGTTGGATGCGGAGGGGCGCACCGTCATCTGCGTGCATCATGATTTGCAGACGGTGGCCGAAACCTTCGACCATGTGCTGATGCTGAATGGCGCTCTGGTCGCCGCCGGTCCCGTGCGTGAGGCGCTGACCGAGGAGAACCTTCGCCGGGCCTATGGCCAGCGGGCCAGCGGGCTGCTGCTGGGTCCGCGCTGATGGACATGGTGGGGCACAACACGCTGGTCGTGCTGCTGGGTGCCACGGCGCTGGGCATGGCGGCGGGCATGGTGGGCTGTTTCATGGTGTTGCGCCGCCGCGCCTTGGTCAGCGATGCGTTGAGCCATGCGACCTTGCCCGGCATCGTGGCCGCCTTCCTGACCGGCATGGCGCTGGGGGTGGAGGGGCGGTCCCTGCCCCTGCTGCTGACCGGGGCGGCCATCAGCGGGGCCATCGCGGTTGCCACCATCCAGGCCATCAAGCGCTGGACCCGACTGACCGAGGATGCAGCCATCGGGGCCGTCCTGTCGGTGTTCTTCGGGGCGGGTGTCGTGCTGTTGTCGGTGGTGCAGGAACTGCCCGCCGCCAACGCCGCCGGGTTGAAGGGCTTCATCTTCGGGCAGACGGCGGCCATGCGGACGGGGGAGGCGTTTGGCCTGGGTGCCCTGGCCTTGCTGGCAGCCGCGATGGTCTGGCTGTTTTTCAAGGAATTCCGCCTGCTGGCCTTTGATGAAGGCTTTGCGCGGGCAGCCGGCTGGCCCACGGGGCGCATCGATCTGGCGCTGATGGCGCTGGTCACGCTGGTCACCGTGGTCGGGTTACAAACCGTCGGCTTGGTCCTGATCATCGCCCTGCTGATCACGCCCGCCGCCACGGCCCGATTCTGGACCGATGATCTGTCCCGCATGCTGATCATCGCGGGTTGTGTGGGGGCCGTTTCGGGCGGATTTGGGGCCGTGCTGTCGGCGCGGTTCGCGGACCTGCCGGCGGGCGCCGTCATCGTCCTGGTCGCCACCAGCCTGTTCTTCATCAGCCTGATCATCGCACCGTCGCGCGGACTGCTGGGGCGCAGCCTGCGCCGCGCACGCTTGCGCCGCGCCTTGCTGGCGGGGGAGTTGGGGGGATGAGTTTCGATACCGCCACCTTTCTGACGGTCGATCTGCCGGCCCTGCTGGCGGCTTTGTTTGCCTGCCTGTCC
>JAEMSB010000600.1:1553-2720 GCA_016463045.1 Niveispirillum sp. | reverse complement strand
ACCACCCGCACGCGCTCGCCATAAGTCAGTTGCAAGGGCTCGGCATCGGAAAACTTCACGCCATTGAACGACCAAGCGAACTTTTCCATATGCCCGGTGAGATGCAATTCGACGGTGCGGGAGGGGTCGCGGCCATCGGGGTCTTCGAAGGTACTGCGCAGGTCGGCATAGGTGAGCACCCGGCGGCCATTGTGGCGCAGGCCGATTCCAGGGTCGTCCAGCTTGGGCACCGGGTTCATCGCCTGCATGTCTACCAGCGCGTTGTTCTGCTCGCTGGCGGGGTGTTTCTGCATGGCCATCGCGCCCATGGCACTGTGATCCATGCCTTCCATGCCCGGCATATCGGCCATGGCACCGTGGTCCATGCCGCCCATGCCCATGTCCTCCATGGTCAGCCACGGGCGCGGATCAAGCAGTGGAACTGAGGCGGTCGCTCCCATCTGCCGGGCGAGGGTGCCACGGGCATAGCCTGTGCGGTCCATGGACTGAGCAAACAGGGTGTAAGCCTCTGCCACAGGCTCGACCAGCACGTCGTAGGTTTCCGCCACGGCGATACGGAACTCGTCGACACTTACCGGCTTTACCGGCTGACCATCCGCGGCGATGACGGTCATTTTCAACCCTGGAATGCGCACATCAAAATAGGTCATCGCCGAGCCATTGATAAAACGCAGGCGAATCGTTTCCCCCGCCTTGAACACTCCGGTCCAGTTCTGTCCAGGCGGCTGGCCGTTGAGCAAGTAGGTGTAGGTCTCGCCGCTGACGTCCGCAAGGTCGGTGGGGTTCATCTTCATTTGCGCCCACATCAGCCGGTCGGCAGCCGTGGCCGACCAGCCCTGCTTGCCCACATCCCGGATAAAATCGCCCAGGGTGGGTTTGTGCAGGTTGTAGTAATCGGACTGCTTCTTGAGGGTTTTCATCAGGGCGACGGGGTCTTCGTCGGTCCAGTCCGACAGCATCACCACGTAATCGCGCTGGTAGCTATAAGGCTCGGGTTCCTTGGGATCGATAACCAGCGGACCGTACACGCCCTGCTGCTCCTGAAGCCCGGAATGGCTGTGGTACCAGTAGGTGCCGTACTGCTTGACCTTGAACTGGTAAACGTAAAGGCCGCCCGGTTCGATGCCCTTGAAGCTCAGGCCGGGCACGCCGTCCATGGTCGATGGC
>JAEMSB010000600.1:0-1543 GCA_016463045.1 Niveispirillum sp. | reverse complement strand
GCCGTGCCAGTGGATCGACGTGGGCTCGCCAAGGCGGTTTTTCACGCGCAGGGTCACGGTGTCGCCCTCCCGCCAGCGTAACAGCGGGCCGGGCAGGCTGCCGTTGACGGTCAACGCGGTGCGCGGTTGGCCTGTCAGGTTGACCGGGGTCTGGTCAATAAACAGGTCAAACTCGCTGCCGGCGAGCACCGTGGGCTGGCCGGGGCTGATCAGTGCCCACACAGGGGGGCGCCAAAGCCCGAGCCCGCCCAACAGGCCGCCTGCGGCCAGGCCTTTGACGAATGTGCGTCTGGAGGTTGTGGAGTGCATGCCGATTCAAGTCCGTGAGTTGAATGGCAGCAGATTAGGAGTCGCCGGCTGTCAGCAACCTTAGCGGCAGATTACCGATTCGACAGGTTCACCCGGCACCCTCAGGGGCGCCGGGGGCATAAGAGGATCAGGCGATCTGGGCTTTTGAGGCCACTTCCGCGAACGTTGCCGGATCAAGCGCATCCGCTTGTTCATCCAACACCTGACGCGGATGATCATTGCCCGGAATCGAACTGTCGATCAGCGCCAGCAATTGCGCCCCCAGCGCCGTCAGGATGAAGTTCTCGCCATTGCCGCCCTCTTCCTCAGGCCGCGACTCAATAAAGCCACGCTTGAACAGCAGCGCCTCGTAGTCGGCAGCGGTCTTCTTCAGCGCGTCCAGGTTGCCAGTGTCCTCGCCGGCCGTCGCCTTCTCGGCCGCTTCCTGTTCGGCGTATTTGCGCGGGGCAAAGCTGCCCTCGCCGTTCTGCACTTCATGCAGCAGACGTTCGATCAGATCCCAATTGTAAGTCGTCATCCTGATTCCTCCTGCAGGCCGATGGAGTTAGCCCGTCTTAGGGAGTGACACGTTCCGGCACGGGCCGTTCAACCAAACGGACGGGCGTCATTTCTCTGAACTTTGCAGAGGTTTGCCACCTCAACTGCACATCACTGCCAAGGAAGTCCGACCATGAAAACCTTGATGAAGCTGACTCTCGCCGCCACGCTGATAAGCGCCCTGCCCGCCTGGGGCTGCACGCCCGAGGAGGCCACGGCCAAGCGGGAGGAACTGGCCAAGGAAGTGACCAAGCTCACCGAGCAGAACCCGACCAAGGCCAAGGAGATGAATGACCCGTTACAGAAGATGGACCTGGATACCGAAAGCGCCGAGTTTCCCGACAAGTGCCAGTTGATCGATGCGCGGCTCAAGGAGCTCAGAGAAGCTGCGGGGAAGCGTTGAGCACAGCGCGACGCTGATGGCGAAAAAAAACCGGACATCGTCCGGTTTTTTTAGGCCCGCCTGCTTATTCGGCAGCCGGAGCTTCTGGCTTGCGGCGCTTGAGCGGGGCCATGCCGTCCTTGCTGACGAGCGACAGGTTGTCGGTCTTCGGCCGGTTGGCGATCTTGCGCTTGGTCGGTGACTTGGCGGCGGTTTTTTTCTTGTCGCCCTTGGCGTCGGTCTTTTTCTTCTTCACGCCAACGGCCTTGCCCGACGCCTTGACCTTCTTCGGCCCGGTGTAGGTGCCTTTGACTT
>JAEMSB010000119.1:7816-9966 GCA_016463045.1 Niveispirillum sp. | reverse complement strand
GGGGTGATGCAGAAGGCCCCGCGATAGCGGCGATAGTCACGCCCCTTGGGATCGACCAGCACCCGCACGCCGGCGGCATGGGCCAGTTCGATCATCGCCGCCACCAGATCGGGCGTCAGCACGCCCTTGCCGTAATCGGACAGGACCAGGATGCCAGCATCAGGCAGCCGTTCGGCCACCAGGGCCAGCAGGCGAGCGCCATCGGTATCGGCCATCGGCGCATCGGTTTCGGCATCGGCGCGCAGCAATTGCTGCCCGCCCGCGATGAAGCGGGTCTTGGTGGTGGTGGGGCGGCCCGCCACGGTCAGGATGCCATCGGCAGCCCCCAGCAGATCCGCGACCAGGGCCAACAGTTCCCGGCCCGCCGTATCATCCCCGACCACCGATACAAGCCGCACCTTGGCGCCCAGTGCCGCCAGATTGGCCGCGACATTGCCGGCACCGCCCGGCATCGTCGCCTCGTTCAGAACGCGTAGCACGGGGATGGGCGCTTCCGGTGACACCCGATCCACCCGGCCCCGGGTGAACCGGTCCAGCATGATATCCCCCACCACCAGGATGCGGGAACCGGCAAGCGCGTCGATCAGGCTGTGAAGGTCGGTCATGAAGCACATGGGGCGGCGGGACGGGACCGGCAGGATAGCGCGTGACCCGTCCCCGCCGCCAGTGCTTCGGCCTTTGCCGGTCAGGCCTTGGGGGCGTGCTTGTTCAGGATGCGCTGCAAGGTGCGGCGATGCATCTTCAGCCGGCGGGCGGTTTCGGAGACATTGCGGTCACACTGTTCGAACACGCGCTGGATATGTTCCCAACGGACGCGGTCGGCGGACATCGGGCTTTCCGGCGGCGGCGGCAGGGGGCCATCGGTCAGCAGCGCCGCTTCGACGGCATCGGCATCCGCAGGCTTGGGCAGGTAATCGACGGCACCGAACTTCACGGCGGCGACGGCGGTGGCGATGTTGCCGTACCCGGTCAGCACAACGACGCGGGCCTCCGGCCGTGCATCGCGCAGGGCCTTGACCACATCCAGGCCCGAACCGTCACCCAGGCGCAGATCGACCACAGCAAAGCGCGGCGCGCTTTCATGCGCCACCTCGATCCCCAGATTGACGCTGTCGACAGCGACCACATCGAAGCCGCGCCGTTCCATGGCGCGGGCCAGCCGGGTGCGGAAGGGCGCATCATCATCCACGATCAGTAGCGATCGCGAGGCATCGCCCGTGAAGGTCAGTTTCGGCTGTTCGCCGGCTTCCAGCGCCGCATCCGTCATGGTTCCGGGGTCCCTTCTTCGATTGGGCGTTCTTTTTAGATCACAAAGCTTTCTACACGGTGAATGTAGGATGTTTCCAGCGAATGACCACCACAGCCCCGCCAGCCCTGCCATTCATATAGCGAACGGACGCGCCGGACCGCTCCAGCAGGGTCTGCGCGATGAACAGGCCCAGGCCCATATTGCCCGCCGCCTCCCGCGCGGCCGGGTTGCGCCCGCTGACATAGGGTTCGCCCAGACGCCCCACGACGGTTGCGGGATATCCCGGCCCGTCATCCTGCACCGTCAGGGTCAGGCCAGGAGCGGTCCAGTCCGCTGTCACCGTCACCTGCTCGCTGGCGAACTGCATGGCGTTCTGAAGGATATTGGCCAGCCCATGCACCATTTCCGGCACCGACTGTACCTGCGGCGCGCCATCCTCCGGCTCTGCCACGGTGTCGATCCTCAGTTCGATGCCGTGGCGGACATAGGGCGCGGCCGTGGTTTCGATCAAGGCGGCCAAGGGCACGATCGGTTCCGCCCCGCCCGTATCGCCGGGTCGGCGGGACAGTTCGGCCAGAATGTCGCGGCACCGCGCCACCTGGCTTTGCAGCAGGGCCACATCCTCGGCAATCGGGCTGTCGGGCGGGATATCGCGGGCCAGTTCCTTGGCCACCACGGCGATGGTGCCCAACGGGCTGCCAAGCTCATGCGCCGCCGCCGCCGCCAGGGCACCGACCGCAGAGGCCCGCTGTGCCCGCGCCAGGGCATCCTGGCTGGCATTCAAGGCACCCGACAGGCGCCGCGCCCCGTCCGCCACCTGGTAAAGAGAGGCCGCGATGAAGCCTGCCGACAGGGTCAGCGCCGCCCATACCCCGAACCGGTAAAGCGGCGGTAGGCCCGC
>JAEMSB010000119.1:3035-7806 GCA_016463045.1 Niveispirillum sp. | reverse complement strand
GGCTCCACCCCAGGCCAGGGTAGCGGCATGGCGACCAGGGCCAGGCCCGTGAAGCAGCAGACGGCCACGGTCGCCAACAGGATCACCGCCGCACGGCCCAGGGTGCTGGCCGCCACTGTCAGCGGCGCCAGCATCAGCACGGCGAAGGGATTGTCGAGGCCGCCCGTCAGATAGAGCAACACGGTGAGCTGCACCATGTCATAGGCAAGATACAGCGCGGCCTCCCGGTCATCCAGGAACGGGTGGGCCGCCACCCGGCGCGCGGCATAGAGATTGACCAGCACCGACACGGCCACCCCAGCCAGCGCATGGGCCAGCGCCAGTTCGAATTCGAACAGGGCCATGACCGTGGTCAGGGTCGCGAACTGCCCGGCCACTGCGATCCAGCGGATGGTGATCAGGGTGCGGGCACTGACCCGCCCCTCGGCGGCGGCAAGGGCCGGGCCGGAACGTCCACCCTGAATCGTACTGGCGCTATTGGTGATTGCCTCGCTCATCCCTATATCCCATGCTCATGCCTGCCATGCCCAAATGGAGCCCTGGCAATCTAGTTCCACCCCATTCGAAAGACCATAAGCTGTTCCTATGCCATTGGATGTCGCCCAAGCCGCTGTTGCCGCCATTGACGTCGACGCACTGACCAAGAAGTTCGATGCGCATACGGCGCTGCACGGCATCAGCTTCACCGTGCCGGCTGGTGGCACGGTGGCGTTGCTGGGCGGCAATGGCGCTGGCAAGACCACCACCATCTCCATCCTGCTCGGCCTTTTGCTGCCGACATCGGGCACGGTGCGGGTTCTAGGGCATGACATGCTGACGGCACGCTACAGCGCCCTGCCGCGCATGAATTTTTCCAGCCCTTATGTCGATCTGCCCCACCGCCTGACCGTGCGGGAGAACCTGACCGTCTATGGCCACCTCTATGGCCTGACGCATCTGAAGGACCGGATCGCCCATATGGCGGAAGAGCTGGACCTCACCGCCATCCTGAACCGTCCGTCGGGCAACCTGTCGGCGGGGCAGAAGACGCGCGTGGCGTTGGCCAAGGCGCTGCTGAATGATCCGGAGCTGCTGCTGTTGGACGAACCAACCGCCAGCCTTGACCCCGACACCGCCGATTGGGTGCGCAGCTTCCTGGAACAGTACCGCGCCCGCACCGGCGCCACCATCCTGCTGGCCAGCCACAACATGGCGGAGGTGGAGCGGCTGTGCGACGGGGTCTTGATGATGAAGGGCGGACGCATCGTGGACCGGGGCACACCCGCCGATCTTTTGTCGCGCTATGGCCGCGACAATCTGGAGGAAGTGTTCCTCGATATTGCGCGGGATCGGCGGGCAGCGGCGGAATAACCGCCACCCTTATCGTGGCAGCACCACCGTGAACCGCGCGCCCTGGACCGTGCCATCCGCGTCCTTGATATTGCCCGCGAAAATCCTGCCCTGGTGGGCGTCGATGATCTGTTTGGAGATGGACAGGCCCAGGCCGGAATGTTTGCCAAACGCTTCCGACTTGGGCCGTTCGCTGTAGAACCGGTCGAAGATCGCGTCCAGCTTGCCCTCCGGGATGCCCGGCCCCTGATCCTCGCAGGTGATCTCCACCCGGTCGGACAGGGACCGCACCTTGAACCGCACCACCCCGCCCGGCGGGGAAAAGGATAGCGCGTTCGACAGCAGGTTCTGGAACACCTGGGTCAAGCGGCCTTCCAGACCCGGCACCACCAGCCCGGATTTGGTGTTGGGCAACTCCACCTCCACCCGGACCGGGGCGGGCGCGTCGGCAATGTCGCCGCCGGCTTCCGCCGCCGCCTCGCGCAGTGCCTCTTCATTGCCCAGGGTGGCATCATGGATATTGGCCAGCATGGTCAGCATCTGGCCCACATCCGCCGGTTCGGCGCGCGCACGCGATAGTTCGGCATCCAGGCGGCTGGCATTGGAGATATCGCTGATCAGCCGGTCCAGACGCTGCACATCGTGGTGGATGATAGACAGAAGCCGCTGACGCTGTTCGTCGGTCTTCACGCGCTGCACGGTTTCGACGGCACTGCGCATGCTGGTCAGCGGGTTCTTGATCTCATGCGCAACATCGGCGGCAAAGCGTTCGATCGCGTCCATGCGGTTCCAGATGGCATCCGTCATCTCCCGCAGGCTCACCGACAGATCCCCCACCTCGTCCCGGCGGCGGGAGAAATCGGGGATGGTCACCTGCCGTCCATGGCCATGGCGTACCTCGTCGGCGGCCTGGGCCAGACGGCGGATGGGCCGGGCGATGGTGCCCGCCAGATAGAAGGACAGCAGCACCGTCACGCCCAGCGTGATGGCGAACAGGCGCAGGATATCCATGCGGAATTCCCGCACGGCCACATCCACCGCCTTGCCCGAGCGCGAGATGTAAACGGCACCCAGCACCTTTTTATAGCGCTGCACCGGCACCGCCACCGTCAGCACCATATCGGAACGGCCATCGGCCCGCCCGATGCGCCAGACATTGTTGCCGACCTCGCCCGCTAGGGCCTTCATCACGTCGGTATAGCTCTCCGCCGTCGGGTCCTTCTCGCTGGGATAGGCTGGCAGATGCTCGCGCTCCGGCACGGCATTGACGATATAGTCATAGATAGCAATGCCGATCTCGGTCAGGCGGTTGCCGTCGCGCATCGGCGGCAACTCTTCGATCTGCACCGTCCCCTTCGGCCCGCCCAGCACGCGGCTGTCGGCGATCAGCTCGCCATTGGGCGCGAACAGGCGGGTACGGGTGTCGGTCGTTTCCACCAGACGCCGCACCATCTGCCGCGCCAGCTCATAGGATAGCTGGTTTGTCGGCTCGTTGAACTCGTCCGTCGCGGGCTGCATGGCGCCTTCGCCCAAGGCACCGGCGAAAATCTTCGCCTCCGTCGACAGGGCCGACAGTTCCTTGTCGATCAGCCATTGCTGATAGGTGGACAGGTAGAGCAGGCCCCCCAGCAGGATGGCCAGCGCCAGCATATTGACCGCCAGGATGCGCAGCGTCAGGGGCGAGAAATGCCGTACCCGCCGCCGGGCGGGCGTTTCCGCCGCTGCCTTCCCGCCGCCAGCCTTGTCGCCGAACGGGCGTTCCAACATGTAACCTCGCTTCATAACCAGCGGTCATTTCCTGACCGCTGGAGGCCGCCGACCGGCGGCCCGCGCCATGTGGCGCGTAAGCCCAGCCGCCGGATGGCGGCGCCCGGCGCCTGAGGGCGCTTTACTCTTTATACTTATAACCAACGCCGTACAGCGTCTCGATCTGCTGGAAATCGTCGTCCACAACCTTGAACTTCTTGCGCAGGCGCTTGATGTGGCTGTCGATGGTGCGGTCATCGACATAGATATGCTCGCCATAGGCGGCATCCATCAGCTGGTCGCGGTTCTTCACATGGCCGGGACGGATGGCCAGCGCCTTGACCAGCAGGAATTCGGTGACCGTCAGGTCGATCTCCTTGCCCTTCCAGGTACAGAGATGGCGAGCACCATCCAGCACCAGTTCGCCGCGCACCAGGGTCTGGCCCGGATCGGGGGCCGTGCCCTTGCCCTGCGCCAGTTCGGTCCGGCGCAGCAGGGTCTTGATGCGCTCGATCAGCAGGCGCTGGCTGAACGGCTTCTTGATGTAGTCGTCGGCCCCCATGCGCAGGCCCTGCAGCTCGTCCGTCTCATCATCCTTGGAGGTCAGGAAGATGATGGGCATCTGCGTGGTCTGGCGCAGGCGCTGCAGCAGTTCCATCCCGTCCATGCGCGGCATCTTGATATCCAGCACGGCCATGTCGACGGGGCGGGAGGTGATGCCGCGCAGCGCCTCGTCACCGTCGCCATAGGTACGAACCTCATAGCCTTCGGCTTCCAGCGCGATGGACACGGACGTCAGGATGTTGCGGTCGTCATCGACCAGGGCGATCACTTGGGACACGCTTCTTCTCCAGCCTGCGGGCGCTCTCTTCGGTATTACTTCCGAAGGACCGGCTTTGCCAAATCCAACTGCCCTTTCAATATGTCATCAATGCGGCGCGGGGAAGTGTCGTGACGACATAGAACGGCCTTAAGACGAATGGTGAGCATGACTTACCGTTCGTCTGGTCGGCGACGGCCGACCCGCGCCACGTGGCGCGTAAGCCAAGCCGCCGGATGGCGGCGCCCGGCGCCTGAGGGAACAAGAATAGAAAGGGTTGTCTTATGGCGGTTGGTGAAGACAAAGAGGCACTGGATAGGCCTGATGACATCGGCTTCGCCGCCCGCAGCCTGATGCGCGGGGCCACATTGGCGACGCTGGCCACCCTGTCGCGGCCCGGCATGGAGGGCGGGATGGAAGGCTGGCCCAGCCCGTCGCTGGTGCTGGTGGCATTCGACCTGGATGCCAGCCCCCTGCTTCTGATCTCCCGTCTGGCCGAACATACCCGCAATCTGGAGGCCGATGCCCGTTGCGGTCTGCTGTTCGATGCCACGGCGGGCCATGCCGACCGCCTGACCGGTCCGCGCCTGTCGGTGCAGGGCGTGGCGGAACGGACGGGGGATGCCCTGCTGCTGGAACGGTTCATCGCCCGCCACCCATCATCTCGCGCTTATGCCGGCTTCCGCGATTTCGCCCTGTGGCGGGTGACGGCGAAGCAGGGCCATATGGTGGCCGGGTTCGGACGCATCCACAGCCTGGAACCCAACCTGCTGCGTCTGCCGCCCGCCGACTGGCAAGGGCTGGCGCCGCGTCATGACGATATCGTGGCCCATATGAACCAGGACCATGCCGACGTATTGGCCCTCTATGCCACCC
>JAEMSB010000119.1:0-3025 GCA_016463045.1 Niveispirillum sp. | reverse complement strand
GCTTGACCGGGATCGATCCTGATGGCTGCGACCTGTCCACCGGCCCCTTGACCGCCCGCCTGCCCTTTGCCACCCGCATCCGCGACGCCGACATGGCACGGGCGGAACTGGTGCGGCTGGTGGGCCGGGCGCGGTCGTAACCCCTCGGCACACTATAATTGTCATATTCCGATAATTGCCAATGGTGTAATTTCCTGATGGTCAATTCTATCGGAGGGTGTCATGGGTCCCAGCTGCTTCCATCATCGCGCCGCAGAAATTCGCAGCCGTTTCGCCCCCATTGCCGCGCTGCCCCCCGACGCCCTGACCGACAATGCGCAGGAAGCGATGAGTGCGGCGGCTGGCGGCTCCGTGATCGGCGGGATAATCGAACGGGCGGCGGATGGGGTGGCCCGGCTGCTGGGGTTCGACCCGGCCTATCTGTTCCATGGCGGCACCATCCGCACTCTGGTGGATTTCGGCAACACGGCGGAAGCCATGCTGGTCAAGGGACAGCAGATCATCGCCCTGGGCAGTCTGTCCGACCTGCGCCGCGCGGCACCGCATGGCACACAGGAGATTGATCTTGCGGGCCGAACGCTGCTACCTGGCTTTATCGACCCCCATGTCCATATCGTGGCCAGCGCCGGTGAAATGGGTTTCATCGACCTTTCCCCGCCGGCCACCGGAACTTATGACATCGGCTATGTCGAAGGCCTGCTGCGCAACGTCATCGCCAAGGCACCGGACAAGGACACCTTCATCCTGGGGTCTGGCATCGACCCGTCGCAGATGGTGGAATGGGTCAACCCGACCATTGACTGGTTCGACCGGCTGTTCGGCAGCGATCAAGCCAAGGATCAGAACCCCGTTTCGCTGACCGCCGGGTCCGGCCATATCAGCTTCCTCAACCGCCGCGCGATGGAGATGGCGGGGATCGACCTCGCCAATCCCCCACCCATCAACGGTGGTAAGGTTGCCACCTTCCTGGACGGCCCGCATCAGGGCACAGCCTCGGGGGTTCTGTTGGAACTACCGGCCCAGAAGCTGACGGGAACGGCCCTGAAAAAGGCGCCGGGTGCCCTGATCTGGGAGTTTGCCAGTCTGGCGGGAAACCTGAAAAAGCTGTTCGATACGGCGGTCGCCAATGGCAACACCATGTTGAACGACGCCGCGACGGGCATCGCGGTCGGCGTGACGGCGGAACGCACCATCCTGAATGCCGCCATGCTGGCCTTTGGCCATCCTGTCCGGCTGGGCAGCGCCACCTTTATCGATGAATGGGGCTTTCCCGGCAGCGCCGATATACTGACCAGCGGCAGCCCCGATGTCAGCGACCCGATGTTCCTTAAACAGGCGATCAAGCTGTTTGCCGACGGATCGAACCAGGGCATGACCGGCCTGCTGCGCGAACCCTATACCGCCTGGGGCCAGGAGCGGACGCGGCGTCAGTATCTGGGCACCGACACGCGCGGCAATATGGATATCAATGTCCAGACTCTGACCCAAACCCTGGCTGCCGCACAGCGCCGGGGATGGCAGGTGATGATCCACGCCAATGGCGATGGGGCCATCGACAACGTCCTGGCCAGTTTCATGGAGGTGGACCAGCAGGGTATTCTGAAGCGCGAGCTGCGCCACCGGATCGAACATTGCTCCATCCTGCATGATCAGCAGATCAGCGACATGGTCGCCCTGGGCCTGTCCCCGTCTTTCCTGATCGAGCATGTGGTGAAATGGGGGCCGGTGCTGAAGAAATTGTTGGGCGATGACCGGGTACAGATGCTTGACCGCTGTCGGTCGGTTCACGATGCCGGGCTGCCCTTTTCCCTGCACAGCGACTATACGGTCAGCCCCCTGACCCCGCTGAAGCGGGTGCAGGATGCGGTGACGCGCCTGACAGAGGGGCCGGACGGCGGCTGGGTGCTGAACCCTGCCGAATGCGTGCCCATCGAACTGGCCCTGATGGCCCAGACGCGCTTTGCCGCCTGGCAATGCCATGCCGACGCCTATGTCGGCACGCTGGAGGTGGGAAAGATGGCCGATCTGGTCATCCTGGAGAATGACCCGGTGGAATTTGCCAATAGCGGTCGGGCCGGAGAGATTGCAGGCATCAAGGTTCATTCCACCTGGGTGAACGGGCGGCAGGTTTATCAGGCCTGATCCACCGGCCCCGCGCACACGCCACCGATTGGCCCCGCCGGCCCTTGCGGCGGGGCTTCCGGGCGACGTCATCATTCCGCATGCTGGGAACAGTGCAACCCTGTTCTTGAATGTGAACGATGTCCCTGCCCGCCCGCCGGCCCTTCCGTCGCCTTGCCCTGCTGCTGGCCACCGCTGCCAGCCTGATTGTTCCCGCCGCCCTGGCCGATGGGGTGGATGATTATATCCTGGACTTCATGCAGCGCACCCATACACCGGGTGTGGCGCTGGCCGTGGTGCGGGATGGCAAGGTGGAGAAGATGGCGACCTACGGTGTTGCCGACGCCGTTGACCGCACCAACCTGGAACCCACGCACACGTTTCAGATTGCATCGGCCACCAAGATGCTGACGGGCGTGGTGCTGGGCCGGCTGGAACAGGCGGGCAGGCTGTCGCTGGATGATGACCTGCGCCGCCATTTCCCCGACGCGCCCGAAAGCTGGTCGCGTATCACCATCCGGCAGTTGGCTACCCATTCTTCGGGACTGGAGGACCGGCTGGGCCTGGGGCCGGATGCCACCACCGCCGATATCGTGGCGGCGGCCATGAAAACCCCACTGGCCTATGAACCGGGCAGCCGGTCACGCTATGGCTTCACCGATTTCGTGGTTCTGCAGGCTCTGATCGAAAAACTGACGGGTGAGCCCTTCCCTGCCGCCCTGCGCACCTGGGCGCTGGCTCCGCTGGGCATGGGGGAAAGCGGCTTTCCCACGCAGACGGGCGGGACCTGGAAGGACCGGGCCGTGGGCATCCATGTCTTCCGGGAGGGCAAACAGGCCCGCGATGATTTCGGCTATACCCCCGCCGGTTATGCCGCCGGCGGCTTGCTGACCAGCCTGAATGA
>JAEMSB010000118.1 GCA_016463045.1 Niveispirillum sp. | reverse complement strand
GGCAAAGGGCTTCGGCTGGAAACCCTGGTTCTTGTCGTAGGCGCGGTGGAACCAGATCGACAATTGCCATGCCAGCTTCAGGCCGGTGAGCGCCGAATTCTGATCCCCGAAGCCCTGATGGCTCGCCTTGTTCCCCATGAGCCGGATTTCATGGAACAGGCGGGCGGCATCGCGCGGGATCGCCCCGCGATCCTCCAGCCGGTGAAGCAGGTCATTCTGGTTTTCGCCCGTGCCTTGGTAGGCACCGATCCTGGCTGCAATGGTTTGGGCCATCACTTCGCCGAACTGGCGCAGCTTGATCAGTGCGGTATTGCCGTCCGACCGGAAATACCGCTCCGCCATCGACCCCAATTCGACAAGCTGGGTGTGACGGCTCAAAAAGCTGAAATTGGGCGAAGGGCTTACCATCGACACTACCTATTTCGGCGAATACGCCAGAGACTATAAGCAACTCCAACGGGCAGCAACATTTTGCCCCTCGTGTCAGGCTCTGAGACCCGATCCGCAACAAGCACAGTGGCGAAACCACTCACCATATTTTACGCAAAACATTGTGAGTCGAGGAATTCTGCGGCTGTCAGAGGTGCAATCCCCTTGACGACTCGGATACTCACCATATTATCTAAGAATAGCATCATAAAATGGTGAGTATGATGGCAGGCAGACAGGCGAAGATTCTTTCGACGACCCAGGTTAACGCCGTGCTCGGTGTTATTGCGGGGAACCGGCATCCAGCCCGCGACAGGGTCATGTTCCTGCTGTCTGTGAAAGCCGGGCTCCGGGCAAAGGAGATTGCTCACGTCACGTGGGGAATGGTGATGACCGCCGAAGGCCAGCTCGCGGACGCCCTCCATTTAGAGGATCGGGCAGCAAAGATGGGGTCTGGCCGCTTCGTTCCGCTGAACCGCGATCTGCGAGATGCCCTGATGCACCTTTGGGCCGAGCGCCAGCCAAAGCCGGAAGACCCGATCATTTTCAGTGAGCGCGGTCGGTCGATGTCCACCCAAAGCGTTGTTCGCTGGTTCTGGGACCTTTATGGCAAACTGGGTTTCACCGGCTGTTCTTCCCATAGCGGACGCCGGTCGTTCATCACACAGGCCGCCCGCAAAGCCAGCACCGTGGGCGGGTCTCTACGGGATGTTATGGAGTTGGCGGGTCACAAGAATCTGCAAACTACCAGCCGCTATATCGAAGCAGATACCGACGCTAAACGTCGTCTGGTGAATCTGGTCTAGGAGTAGTATCGCAATGTCATCCGACGCTGCTTATATCGCCTTTCTGTCTGCTATTCTTGCAGCCACATTAACTCAAGCTTTGATTTGGCTGAGAGAGTTTCTGACAGCGAGTAAATCTCTACGCGCTGATCGTGTCTACACTTCTCTGAGGATAGCGACAATTTTGGAAAGCTTTGCTGTCGCCTGCGCTGAGCAAATTAGTGCCAGTGAACTGCACCACGACTCTTCAGGAGCGGCAGGAAATAAAAAAGGCACCTTACCCGAATTTCCTCAATATCCAAGCGACATTAACTGGAAAAGCCTCGACGCAGATATAGCTGACAAAGCATTGTCTCTTCCAATGAAAATTAATCTTTCCAATAAAAAAACATCAACATTGTGGGAAGTGACAGCAGACCACGATGATGTCGCAAGAGAGGTAACGAACCAATGCGGAAAATGCGGTTACCATGCGTGGCTAACTGCATCAGTTCTTCGAGAGAGGAGTGACATAAGTCAATCAAGGTTAAGGGAATTCTCCTGGGATTTTGTTGACAAACTGAGGGAGAGGTCTGAGGTCTGTGAAAAAAGCGAGCGTGCGGCGACCAGATATGGTTGAAGCCAGTGATCTCCGTTGGATTCGCTGTTCATCAAGCCTTTAGGAGGGTACTTCATCCGCTTCTGAGCTTATCATGGGGGAGAGGGACTGCGATGGGTTGCTGGAGCAGCAAGGCATGTCTTGATCCCTCCCTCAACATACTGTATCAAAGACTCCTCTTGTGCTTCAGTAGGCAATTGATTTTCTTGGGTTTTTGGAGATGTGGCCTGTCTCTGTCGGGTCTCATCCCCTCCGCCATTTTCCCAAAGAAAATGCGCATCGCCGGTCAAGCACTGACCTGTAAGTCTCCCTTAACGAGGAGCGTGGTAGTGTGGAGAGCCAGCCCCCGGACATTAATAGGAATGGTCGGAACCGTGGGTGCGATGACCCCGCGGAACGCGCGTGGGTGCTCATCCGAAAGCTGACGGCAACAAGTGTGAGTGCCGGCAACCGGAACTGAACTGCGAAAGCCCGCGACAAGCATCCAGGGCAAGGCATCCAAAGGACAGCCGCCATTTCCCATATTCCGGCTGACACGAATCCCAGCTAGACTCTCTGAAAACAAAGCCAAAGGCCGCCCGGCGCCAAAGGGCGGGCCGTCACCAGGTTCGCTGTCTTTACCCGTGCCACTCGGAGAGTCCTGACGATGCTGCGTGATCTGCCCATAACCCCGAAGCTGGGTCTTGCGTCTTTGCTGTTCCTGGTGCCTGTGGCCTTCCTGCTCTGGGCGTTGGTCGCAAAACAAGGTGAGGCAATCGGCTTTGCCGAGAAGGAACAGCAGGGCACGCTTTACCTGCGCGGGCTGGCACAGGTGCAGATGACGCTCGCCAAGGCGGAAATCGCGAGGAGCAGCGTGGATGGCAAGGCGCTGGCCGATCAGGTGAAGAAGCTGGACGGTCAGTATGGCGAAGGAATGGAAGCGGCGACCCAGGTGAAGGATGCCGTGGCCGCGCTTGGGACCGGACAGGCAACGGGTCCTGCCCGCACCGCCCTGCGCGCCCTGATCACACGGGTGGGGGACAAGTCGAACCTGATCCTGGACCCCGATCTGGACAGCTACTACGTCATGGATCTGGCGCTGATCAAGCTGCCGGACCTGCTGGACCAGACCAGCGCCATGTACAGCCTGACCCACAAGCTCTACGCCGACGGCAGCGTCAGTGCGGAGGAGAAGGTCGATCTCTATGTCTCGCTGGGCGGGCTGAAGGCCGTAGCCGACGGGTCGGGCAATTCGGTGAAAGCCGCCATCGATGCCAGCGCCGATGGCAGCGTGGCCAAGGCCTTGAGCAAGCCGGATGCCGACCTGCAGGCCGCCTTCAAGACCCTGGTGACCCAGGCGGAGAGCCAGGCCCTGGACAATGCCGCCACCATCGCCGCCCTGACCCGTCTCGACGCGCTGTACGCCGCCGGCTCCGCCGACCTGTCGCGCCTGTTGGATACGCGCATCGGCAAGTTCCACCAGGAACAGATCATCACGCTGGCCGTCACGGCCCTGCTGTTCGCCATCGCGGCGGGGGCCGTGCTGTTCGTGGTCATGCGCTATATCATCGTGCCCTTGGGGCAGCTGACCCGGTCCATGGGGCAGCTGGCTGATGGCGACCTGACGGTACAGGTGGCCTTTGCCGAGCAGAAGGATGAGGTGGGGGCGCTGGCCCGCGCCATGGGTGTCTTCAAGGCCAATGCCCTGCGCAACCGCGAACTGGAAGAGGCGCAGCAGCGCGAGCAGGAGGCCCGCGCCCGCCGGCAGGCGGCACTGGAGGAACTGGTCCGCGATTTCCAGATGGCGGTCAGCGGTCAGCTGCGCACCTTCGCCAGCGCCTCGACAGAGCTGGAGGCGACGGCCCGCAACCTGTCGCATCAGGCGGATGAAACCACCAACCGCACCGGCATCGCGGGGCAGAGCGCCGACCGCGCCACCCAAAATGCGCAGACCGTCGCCGCCGCGACGGAGGAACTGGCCGCGTCCAGCGCCGAAATCGGCTCGCAAATTGAACGCACGTCGCTGACCACCAAGGAAGCGGTGGCAGAGGCGGACAAGGCGCGCGGCGTGGTGGATGAGCTGGCCAGCGTCGTGGACGGCGTCGGCGCGGTCGTTGATTTCATCCATGCCATCGCGGCCCAGACCAACCTGCTGGCGCTGAACGCCACGATCGAGGCGGCACGCGCCGGAGAGGCGGGCAAGGGCTTTGCCGTCGTCGCGTCAGAGGTGAAGAACCTGGCCAGCCAGACGGCCAAGGCCACCGACGAGATCCAGGAAAAGGTCAATGCGGTAAAGGGTGCCGCCGGCCATGCCACCAACATCATCTCCACCATCGCCCGCATCATCGGGGAGGTGGATGGCAATTCCGGCGCCATAGCGTCCGCCGTCACCGAACAGGGTGCCGCCACGGACGAGATTGCCCGCAACGTGACGGAAGCCGCCGACCGCACCCGGGAGGTGACGGAAAGCCTGGGCACGGTCCGCGAAAGTGCCGAGTTTACCAAGGTCGCCTCCACCCAGCTTCTGGCCGCCGCCGGCGACCTGTCGCAACAGTCCGAGCGGCTGCGGGCCGATGTGGAGGAATTCCTCTGCGCCATGCAGAAGGCCGGCGAACGCCGCCAGTTCGAACGCCGCCCCTGCACCCTGCGCGGCGAGCTGACGGCCCACGGCCTGCGCGGCAAGGTCGACCGGTTCGAGGTCACCCTGTCCGACATCGGCCTGGGCGGCTGCGCGCTGACCGGTGCCTCCGTGCCGGCGGGCACAGAGGTCGAACTACGCCTGTCCGGCCACACTCTGCCCGGCCGCGTGATCCAGCAGGACGGCAACCGCCTGCGCCTGCAATTCCGCCTGAACGACCAGACCAGCGACACGGTGGAACGGCTGCTGGCGGCGTGAGGGAGTGACATCTTTAAAAACAAATGGCGGCCCCGGTCATCCCGGAGCCGCCATCCTTGTAACCTAACCCGACCGCGCTTACTTCACATCAAACCGGTCGGCATTCATCACCTTGGTCCAGGCGGCGATGAAGTCGTTTACGAATTTCGCCTCGCCATCGCTGCTGCCATAAACTTCGGCCAGCGCGCGCAGTTGGGAGTTGGAGCCGAAGACCAGATCGACGCGGGTGGCGGTCCATTTGATGGAACCGTTGGTGCGGTCGCGGCCTTCGAACACACCCTGGGTGCCGTCCGTGGCGTTCCAGACCGTGCTGGCATCCAGCAGGTTGACGAAGAAATCGTTGGACAGCACGCCCGGACGCTTGGTGAACACCCCATGCTGCGCCCCGCCGGTATTGGCGTTCAGCGCACGCATGCCGCCCACCAGCACCGTCATTTCCGGGGCCGTCAGGGTCAGAAGCTGGGCCTTGTCGACCAGCATTTCTTCCGCCGGCACCGAATATTCGGTTTTCAGATAGTTGCGGAAACCATCGGCCACCGGTTCCAGCACCGCGAAGCTGTCCACATCCGTCTGATCCTGGCTGGCGTCCATGCGGCCCGGGGTGAAGGGCACCGTCACGGCATGGCCGGCATCCGCCGCCGCCTTCTCCACCGCCGCCACACCGGCCAGCACGATCAGGTCGGCCAGCGACACTTTCTTACCGCCCGACGCACTGCCATTGAACCCGGCCTGGATGCCTTCCAGCACGCCCAGAACCTTGGCCAACTGTGCCGGCTGGTTCACGACCCAGTCCTTCTGCGGGGCCAGACGGACACGGGCGCCATTGGCCCCACCGCGCTTGTCCGAACCCCGGAAGGTGGAGGCAGACGCCCAGGCGGCACCCACCAGTTCCGGCACCGACAGGCCCGATGCCAGGATGCTGCCCTTCAGCGCCGCGATGTCGGCGGCATCGATCAGCGGATGATCCACGGCGGGGATCGGGTCCTGCCAGATCAGGTCTTCCGCCGGCACTTCCGGCCCCAGATACAGGCTCTTGGGACCCGAGTCGCGGTGGGTCAGCTTGAACCAGGCCCGTGCAAAGGCATCCGCAAACTCTTCCGGATTGGCGCGGAACCGCTTGGAGATTTCCAGATAGGCCGGATCGGTGCGCAGCGCCATGTCCGCCGTCGTCATCATGGGGGCGTGACGCTTTGTCGGGTCATGCGCGTCGGGCACGGTCGTGGCCGCCGCCGGGTCCTTGGGCTTCCACTGGTGGGCGCCCGCCGGGCTCTTGGTCAGTTCCCATTCGTCATAGCCCAGCAGCGTGTCGAAATAGGAATTGTCCCACTGCGTCGGCGTGGGGGTCCAGGCACCCTCAATGCCGCTGGTGATGGTGTGAACGCCCTTGCCGGTGCCCAGGCTGTTCAGCCAGCCCAAGCCCATGGCCTCCAACGGCGCGCCTTCCGGCTCCGGCCCGACATGGGCGGGGTCGCCGGCGCCATGGGCCTTGCCGAACGTGTGGCCGCCGGCCACCAGGGCAACGGTTTCCTCGTCATTCATGGCCATGCGGGCAAAGGTCTCGCGGATATCGCGGCCCGACGCCATCGGGTCCGGGTTGCCGTTCGGCCCCTCCGGGTTCACATAGATCAGGCCCATCTGCACCGCGGCCAGCGGGTTTTCCAGGTCGCGATCCCCGCTATAGCGCTTGTCGCCCAGCCAGGTATCTTCCTTGCCCCAATAGATGTCTTCTTCCGGCTCCCAGACATCGGGACGACCACCGCCAAAGCCGAAGGTCTTGAAGCCCATCGACTCCAGGGCGACATTGCCGGCCAGGATCATCAGGTCGGCCCAGGAAATGGCCTTGCCATATTTCTGCTTGATGGGCCAGAGCAGGCGGCGCGCCTTGTCCAGGTTGCCATTGTCGGGCCAGGAATTCAGCGGCGCGAAACGCTGCGTGCCCGAACCGGCGCCACCGCGCCCGTCCGACGTACGGTAGGTGCCGGCGCTGTGCCATGCCATGCGGATGAACAGGCCACCATAATGGCCGTAATCGGCGGGCCACCAATCCTGGCTGTCGGTCATCAGCGCCGTCAGATCGGCCTTGAGCGCGGCATAATCCAGGCCCTTGAACGCCTCGGCATAGTTGAAGCGGCCGCCGAACGGGTCGGACAGGGCCGTGTTCTGGTGCAGGATCTTCAGGTTCAGCTGGTTGGGCCACCAGTCACGGTTGGAACGGCCGCCAAAGGTGGCATTGGGACGAATCCCATGCAACACAGGGCACTTGGCAGCGCTCCCCGAATTATTCCCGTCCATTCTTATCTCCTGTCATGGATCGATTGTGGCGGTGCGGGCACGAAAGGGCTCGCCGCGGTCAAGCAGCGTCGCGCCCATCAGGACGTCAAACTTCGGTATCGGTGAACATATCGACCGGCCCCGGCATTTCCCGCCGGACCGGCACACAAAGCCCCCTGCCGTTCCGGTAAACCGGAACCCGCGATCCATCGGGGTGATGTGACGCGACGCGGTTGGAACATGGGGGCTCCTCATCCTCGCGAACTAAGACTTAGCAAACTTATGTGATAAGATTAAGTCGGATTTTCTGATTGCGTTAATAAGGTACGCTTATGACAAACCTGACGTTGAAGCAGCTTCGCTATTTCGATGCGCTGGCGCGGCTGGGCCATTTCGGGCGCGCGGCGGATGATTGCGCCATCTCGCAGCCCGCCCTGTCGATGCAGATCAAGGAACTGGAAGAGGGGTTAGGGGCACCCCTGTTTGAACGCGGGCCACGCCAGATCTGGCTGACCGGGTTCGGGGAGGAATTTGCCGCCCGCGCGCGCGACATCCTGCGGTCGGTGGATGAGCTGGGCGATCTGGCCCGCGCCGCGCGGGATCAACTGGCCGGGCGGCTGCGCATCGGGGTGATCCCCACGGTGGCCCCCTACCTGCTGCCATCCATCATCGGTGACCTGACCCGTATGAATGCCGACCTGGACATTCATGTGCGCGAAACGGTGACACCCAAGCTGCTGCATGAGCTGCTGGAGGGTCGGCTGGATACCGCCGTCGTGGCCCTGCCCGTGTCGGAACCATCCCTGACCGAGGTGGCTTTGTTTGAAGAAAACTTCGTACTGGTCCGCCCGGCGGAGGAGGAGGGCAAGCCCGTGCCCAGCCCGGAGGCCCTGCGCGAAATGCGCCTGCTGCTGCTGGAGGAAGGGCATTGTTTTCGTGATCAGGCCCTGTCTTTCTGCAACATGAACAGCGCTTTGCCGCGTGAATTGCTGGACGGGTCCTCGCTCTCCACCCTGGTGCAGATGGTGGGGGCCGGCATCGGCGTCACCCTGATCCCGGAAATGGCGGTCGCGGTGGAGACCAAATCCGCCGCCGTCTCCATCGCCCGCTTCAAGGAACCGGAACCGTCGCGCACCATTGGCATGGTCTGGCGCAAATCCAGTCCGCTGTCGAAACAGTTGCTGGACATTGCCGACCTTGTGCGCCGGTCGGGGGAGGCGCAGCGGGCGGGGCCTGTTGCGTAGGTCAGGTCACGCCGAAGGCGAGCCCTGACAGAAACGGCCTTCAATCCAACGCTGTCAGGGCGAGGCTCAGCCTCGACCTGACCTACGAAGGCCCTACGGCCCCCCGCATACCCTACCCCGCAAACCGGTTCAGGTTGGACCGCAACCGCTGGATATTGTCGCGCAGCTCGGTGATTTCCTCCAACCCCATGCCCACGGCCTGGGTCAGGTGCTCGAAGAAATCCACCGTCTGGTCCTTCAGGCCCCGGCCCGTATCGGTCAGGCGGATCAGGACCTGGCGCTCATCGGCGGGGTTGCGTTCGCGCCGGACATGGCCCGCCGCCTCCAACCGCTTCAGCAGCGGGGTCAGGGTGCTGCTTTCCAGGAAAAGCTGTTCGCCGATCTGGCCCACCGTCTGCCCATCCCTCTCCCACAACAGCACCATGACCAAATATTGCGGGTAGGTCAGGCCCAGCCGGTCCAGCAGCGGCTTATAAACGCGCGTGAAGGCGTGGCTGGCGGAATAGAGCGAGAAGCAGATGAAATCGCCCAGTTTCAGGGCGGGAGCGTCGGACATGGCTGCACCTGTGGGGCATTCGAGTGGGGGTTTGGAGCGCTGATGACCTATCATATTGCATCGTACACGATATGATCGCAGGCGCTTTTGCTGCATGGCCGCTATCCGTTTAATTATATCGCACACGATTAAATCGCGCGCTATCTCTTCGTCCATCGAATGACGGGCACCGAACCGGCGCCCCCCTTAACCGGATAGACAGGAGATCACCATGAACAGCCTGCGTAACACCGTCGCCGCCCTGGCCCTTTCTGTTGCCGCCCTGGCCGGCCCGGCCCTGGCCGACGCCCCCGTGCTGGAGGCCGGGACGAAGGCCTTTGTCGATGCCGTGGCGGCGTCGGGGGGCAAACCGATCTTCACCTTGTCCTACAGCGACGCCCGCGCCGTGTTGGCCGGCGCCCAGGCCCAGACGCTTAAATCATCCCCGACCAGCGTGCAGGATACCAGCTTCCCCGTCGGCCCGACCGGCAAGGTGGCGGTGCGGATCGTGAAGCCGGAAGGTGCGAAGGGCCTGCTGCCCGTGATCATGTATTATCATGGTGGCGGCTGGGTGATGGGCGACCGCAACACCCATGATCATCTGATCCGCGAACTGTCCGCCGCATCGGGTGCCGCCGTGGTCTTCGTCGATTATGACCGGGCGCCCGAGGCCGTCTATCCGGCCCAGAATGAACAGGGCTATGCCGCCCTGCAGTTCGTCGCCAAAAACGGCGCGCAATACGGGCTGGATGGCAGCCGCATCGCGGTCGCCGGTGACAGCGCGGGCGGTAACATGGCTGCGGCCATCACCTTGATGACGAAGGCCCGGCAGGGTGCGGCCATCCGGCACCAGTTGCTGTTCTACCCCGTCACCGATGATGTGTCGGCCAACAGCTCCTATCAGGCCTTCGGCGATGGCCCCTGGTTGACGGAGAAGGCCATGCATTACTTCTTGGATGCCACCTTCCCCGCTGACAAGCGCGGCGAGGTGACGGCCTTCCCCCTGAAAGCCAGCCTGGAACAGTTGAAGGACCTGCCCACGGCCACCATCATCGTGGCGGAAAACGACCTGCTGCGGGATGAGGGTGAGGCCTATGGCAAGAAGCTGATCCAGGCCGGCGTGACAGTCACCTCCACGCGCTATAACGGCACCATCCATGATTTCGTGATGCTGAACGGCCTGGCCGGGACGCCAGCCGCCAAGGCCGCCATCGCCCAGGGTGCCGAAGCGCTGAAGACCGCC
>JAEMSB010000599.1 GCA_016463045.1 Niveispirillum sp. | reverse complement strand
AAAGCGCAGATGATTGTCGGACCAGTCCTTGCCATCCGGCCCCAGATAAGGATTGCCCTTGCGCCCGAAGAAGCTGGGGATATCCAGGGCGTAGACGGTGCCACCATCCACACCCCGGCCCGCCACCAGCCGCGCCGGTGCCGCTGACGGCAAACCGGGCAACCCGCGCAGGTCGCGCAGCACCTTGATATTCTCCAGCCGGTCCAGAACCCCCGGATATCCGGGGATCAGGGTGCGGACATCCACCCCTTCCGCCCGCAATGCCGCCGGCAGAGCGCCGGCCACATCCCCCAGACCACCGGTCTTCACATAAGGCAGGCATTCCGACGTAACAAAAAGAACGCGCATGATCGGGTCCGGGCTTGTTGATCGCAGGGGGCGGGGCCGCCACCTATGAGTGAACGCAAGCAACGGTTTCGGCAAGGGGATCATCACCGCAAACCGCCCGCACCAGCCCGCGCAGCCAGCGATGGGCGGGATCAGCCTCCAGCCGTGGATGCCAGAGCAGAGAGATGGTGACCGTCGGAATGTCGAATGGCAGGTCGAAGGCCACCATCCCGGCCCGCAGCCCCTGCGTATGCCGGGCCGACACGGTGGCCACCAGATCGCTGCCCCGCGCCACGGCCAGCGCCCCGGCATAGCCCGCGACAAAGGCCGCCACCCGCCGTTCCAGGCCCAGCGCCTGCAAAGCCCGATCAACCGGCCCTCTGTCGGGTCGCGCCCGCGTCACCGCCACATGCGATGCGCTGGCATAGGCCTGTGCCGTCATCGGCCCGTCCAGCAGCGGATGGCCGGGCCGCGCCACGCCCACAAACCGGTCGCGGAACAGGGCCTGAACCCGCAATTCCGGCCCCAGATCCGGCCCCACCACGCCCGTCTCCAGATCGACGGTGCCATCGCGCAACGGCGTGCTGTCCCGTTCCGGCTTGGCCATGAAACGCAGCCGCACGCCGGGGGCCTGCGCCGCCACGCGCGTGATCAGGGCGGCCCCGAACGTTTCCACAAACCCTTCACTGCTGCGCAGGGTGAAGATGCGCTCCAGCCGGGAAAGGTCCAGCGCGGTCGCTGGGCGCAGCGCCGCCAGCGCCTGTTCCACCAGCGGTCCCACCTGCCCGCGCAGTTCCAGGGCGCGCGGCGTCGGCACCAGCCCCCGTCCCGCCCGCACCAGCAGCGGATCGCCCGTCGTCTCGCGCAGCCGCGACAGCGCCCGGCTCATGGCCGACGGGCTGAGCCGGAGACGCCGCGCCGCACCGGCCACGCTGCCCTCCGACAGCAACACATCCAGCGTCAGCAGCAGGTTCAAATCAGGAAGGTTCATGGCCGGCACCATATAGGGCGTCTGATGCACGAATATAATGCAATCACTGCGCCTTCCGCCATGTCCGACCGGCGCATAGCCTCATCCGCAATGATCCGGGATGGAGGAAGCGATGGTGATGGAGCAGACATTGACGACGAGGACGGATGACAGGCCACCGACCTGGGCCTTGCCCTCCCTGTCTTTGTCCATCCTTCTGTCCTCGCTGGGTACCAGCATCGCCAATATCGGCCTGCCCAGTCTGGCAGCCTCCTTCGCTGTGCCCTTCGCGCAGGTGCAGTGGGTGGTGCTGGCCTATCTGCTGGCCACCACCACCCTGATCGTCAGCGTGGGCCGCCTGGGGGATCGCATCGGGCGGCGGCGCCTGCTGCTGGGTGGGATCGCCCTGTTCACGCTTGCATCGGGCTTGTGCGGCCTGGCCCCGTCCCTGCCCCTGCTGATCGCCGCGCGGGCGTTGCAGGGGTTGGGGGCGGCGGCCATGATGGCCATGTCGATGGCCCTGGTCGGCAGCATCGTGGACAAGGCGCGCACGGGCCGGGCCATGGGCACGCTGGGCAGCATGTCGGCAGTCGGCACGGCCCTGGGGCCGTCGCTGGGCGGAATGATCCTGGCTGTCGCGGGCTGGCAGGGCCTGTTCCTGATCAACGTGCCGCTGGGCATTGCGGCCTTCATCCTGGTCCGTACGCAGGTGCGGGCGGATACAGGAACGGGTATGCAAAAGGGAAGCGGCGACCCGCTGGGCACAATGCTGCTGGCCGGCGCCCTGGCCGCCTATGCGCTGGCCATGACCATGGGCCAGCAGGGCGGCGGATTCGGGCCAATGCTGGTGGTAGCGGCCCTGCTGCTGGCCGGGATGTTCATCCTGTGGCAGGTGGCCGCCCCATCGCCGCTGCTGGATCTGTCGCTGTTCCGTGACGGCGGCCTGCGCGCCGCGCTGCTGGCCAATATCCTGGTCTCCATGATCATGATGGCGACCCTGGTGCTGGGACCCTTCTATCTGACGCGGGTCCTGGGCCTGTCCCCTGCCCTGACGGGGCTGGTGATGGCGTCGGGCCCCTGCATCTCCGCCCTGGCGGGCCTGCCCTCGGGCCGGGCGGTGGATCGGTTCGGGAGTGGTCGCATGACCCTGGCCGGCCTGGGCGGGGTCGGCCTTGGCTGTCTGTTCATGGCGACGGCACCCGCCGCCTGGGGCGTCGCGGGCTACATGCTGCCCATCGCCTTGATGACCAGCGGCTACGCCTTGTTCCAGGCCGCCAACAATACCGGTGTGATGAGTGGTCAGCCGGCGGACTGGCGCGGGCTTGTCTCCGGCCTGCTGACCCTGTCGCGCAACCTGGGCCTGATCACGGGCGCCGCCTGCCTGGGCGCAGTTTTCAGCCTGACCGTCGGTACGGCAGACATCGCCACGGC
>JAEMSB010000117.1 GCA_016463045.1 Niveispirillum sp. | reverse complement strand
TTTCCAGCCGTATTGAAGGACAGTTTCAGAGTGTGGCGGCTACGGGCCAAAACGACAGAAGTTAATCGCTAAAGCCCCCCTTCTACGCAAGGCGCAACTGCCAAACTGCGTGTTGCAATCGTTTGCAAAACCCCAAAACCCAGCGTATGATCCCCTCAACATCGGGCGAAACCGCCCTATAAGTCGATCCGGGGAGGATGCGTGCATGAGTGACGGGTTTGGCCAGCTTTCAACGCTGGATGCGGGGATTATCGGGCTTTATCTGGTGGCGATTGTCGTGCTGGGGCTTTACGCCTCGCGGCAATCGCGCACGGCCACGGATTATTTCCTGGCGGCGCGCAGTTCGACCTGGCCCACCATCGGGCTGGCGCTGCTGGCGTCCAACATTTCCTCCACCACCCTGATCGGGTTGGCGGGGGCGGCCTATGCCACGGGTATTGCCGTCTATAATTATGAATGGATGGCCAGTGTCGTGCTGGTGTTTTTCTGCCTGTTCCTGCTGCCCGTCATCCTGCGCAGTCAGGTTTATACGATGCCGGAGTTTCTGGAACGACGGTTCGACGGCTCCATCCGGCTGTATTTCTCCGGCCTGACCATCTTCCTGAACATCGTGGTGGATACGGCGGGCACGCTGTTCGGCGGGGCCTTGATGTTCAAGCTGATCTTCCCCGATGTGCCACTGTGGCAGATCGCGGGCCTGCTGGCGCTGGCTGCCGGTGCCTATACGGCGGCGGGCGGGTTGAAGGCCGTGCTGGTGACAGAGGTGGTGCAGGCCGTGATCCTGTGCGGTGCCTCGGTGTTCGTGGCCGTTTTCGCCTTTGACAAGGCCGGCGGCTGGGATGCCGTGATGGCCGGGGTGGAGGCGCAGAAGATGAGCCTGATCCGCCCCGCCGACGACCCGTCCCTGCCCTGGACCGGGCTGATCACCGGCGTGCCCCTGATCGGCCTGTATTTCTGGTGCACCAACCAGTTCATGGTGCAGCGGGTTCTGTCCGCCAAGGACCTGAACCATGGCCGCTGGGGCAGCCTGTTTGCGGGCCTGCTGAAACTGCCGGTGCTGTTCTTGATGGTGCTGCCGGGCTCTGCCGCCATCCTGATGTATCCCAATCTGGAACGCCCCGATCTGGTCTATCCCACCTTGATCTTCGACCTGCTGCCCGCGGGCATCATCGGCATCGTGGTGGCCGGCTTCCTGGCCGCCATCATGTCGTCGATCGCCAGCACGTTTAATTCCGCCTCCACCCTGGTCACCATGGATTTCGTGCGCCGGTTCCGGCCCGACGTGTCACAGGCTTCGCTGGTCCGCATCGGCCGCGTCACGACGCTCTGCTTCATGGTGCTGTCGGTGGCCTGGGTGCCGGTGGTGGAGACGATGACCGACACGCTGTGGCAATATTTGCAGGCCGTCCTGGCCTATGCCGTGCCGCCCGTGGTCGCCCTGTTCCTGGCCGGCATCTTCTGGCGCCGCGCCAATGTCGCCGGCGCGCGGGCCGGTGTGGTGGTGGGCCTGCTGGTCGGTGGCTACCTGTTCTATGGCATCCAGGTGTCGGGTTCGATCCAGCTGCATTTCCTGCTGGCCGCCACCCTGCTGTTCGCCTGCTCGCTGGCTGCCGTCATCATCGCCAGCCTGGTCACCCCGCCGCCGCAGCGGGAAAAGACGGAAACCCTGATGTGGACCCGCGCCGATTTCGACGCGGAGACACGGTCCCTGGCGGGCCAGCCCCTCTGGCAGAATTACCGCGTACAGGCGGTGGCGCTGCTGGCCCTGACGGCTGTGATTGTCTGGGTGTTCCGGTAAACAGGGGGGCTTCCGGTTTGCCGGAAGCCCCACCGGCGGCGACCGCCGCCGCGCGGCACATGCCGCGTAAGCCAAGCCGCGGATGCGGCGCCGGCGCGTGAGGAACGAAAGCTAACTCCCGCACGACTTCCTGATAACCAGTTCCGCCGGCATGGTGGCAGAGGGGGTATTCTCCCCCTCCATCCGGCGGAACAGCAGGTCGATCATCACCTTGGCCCCGCGCGCCAGATCCTGGCGCACGCTGGTCAGGGCCGGGCTGACATAGGCGGCGATGGTGATATCGTCGAACCCGACCACGGCCACATCGTCGGGCACGCGTAGGCCGGCGGCGTTCAACGCCTTGATGGCCGCGATGGCGATCACGTCCGACACGGCAAAGATGGCATCGAACGGCACCTTGCTGTCGATCAACCCGCGCACCGTGTCATAAGCGGTATCGACGGTAAAATGCGCGGGCGCCAGCAGGGCCGGATCCTCCGCAATGCCGGCGGCGGCCAGGGCGCGGCGATACCCGTCATAGCGCAACCCCACCTCCGGCAGGTCGGGCACACCCAGAAAGGCGATGCGCCGCCTTCCCTTCTGCACCAGATGCTCCACCGCCAGCCGCGCGCCGCCAATATTGTCCGACCCGACCGAACAATAAAGCTGGCTGGGCAGATGCGCGCCCCAGACGACCAGCGGCAGATAGGTGCGGGCCACCGCGTTCAATGCCTCATGCTGATCGCTCTGCCCGATGACGATCAGGCCGTCGGCCTTCTGCGACTGTATCAGGCGGTCCTGCCACCCCGGCTCCGGCCGCGCCACCTTGGTCAGCAGCACATTATAATCGCGCGCCGTGATCTCATCGGCCAGCCGTCCCAGCAGCTCGATGAAGAACGGGTCAGAAATCAGCTGCCCCACCTCATGGCCCAGCGGAATGACGATGCCGATGGTGCGGGTCTTCTTCAGGCGCAGGTTACGGGCCTGTTCATTGATGACATAGCCCTGCTCCTGCGCCAGCGCCAGAATCTCCTCACGCTTGGCCTGCGGCACCAGGGTGCTGCCGGCCAGCGCGCGGGAAACCGTGGAAACCGACACGCCCGCCATCCGGGCAATGTCTGCCATCTTGATCGGTGCCGCCATGCCCCCCTGCCCTATGCTTCAACCCAACCGGCGGTCACGCTAGCAGAGGCGGGGACACAGCGCCAATCCAAGCTGAAAGGCTGCCTGCGTTCACCCCGGTTCAGCGCTTATCGCGCATTTCCGGCGGCTCATCCTCCGGATCGGTGGTCAGGGCACGGCGGACATAGATGCCGGAAAAGCTATTGCCAGCACCAGTACAGCCAAGCGGTTTGTTCGCGACGATCAAACCATCCACCCAACGCAGGGTAATGGCGCACTGAGCGAACCGGTAAACAACCTTGCTGCCCTTCGGTACTGTCTCAAGGTCAAAATCAGACAGGGAATAGGGCGGCGTGAAGGCCCACCCCTTGAAGAACAACCGATCACCCGCCTTCGGTTCCACCAGGATCAAATTGTCGGCAAGCGGTATTACCCACGCGCGACCATCGTCGCCTTAACGCTTGCCCGCCGCCGCTGCCTCCGGCGTTTCATCTGCCGGATCGGTGGTCAGGGCGGTGCGGGTATAGATACCGTAGAAGCTGTTGCCGGTACCGGTACAGCCCAGGGTGTTGTTAGCCAGGATGAAACCCGCCAGCCAGCGCAGCGTGATGGTACATCCAGCGAACTTATAGGTGACCTGATTGCCCTTCGGCACGGTCTCAACGTCAAAATCCGATAAGTAATAGGGAGGTGTAAAGGCGATACCTCGAAAGAACAGCCTTCCGCCTTCCTTTGCGTCTACCAGGATCGAGTTCTCCGCACTGCGCCAGCGGCCCAACCAATCCTGGCGGGCCGGTGGCGCTGGCGTGGCATCAATATCCAGTTCAGCGCGCGGCAGCCACCCTGCCGTATCACGCTTCTTGCCGCGAAACATCGCGCAGACATAGGGGCCCTTCTCATCGGCCAGAAACACACGGTCACCTGGCACCAGATAGGCTGTGGCCTTACAATCCGCCCCGCCGGGACATGGGGCCGGCGAACGCTGGAAGTATAAGCGCGGCCCAGCGTCATTCTTTACAAGGCCCGATAGTATATTCTTTGCATTGTAAATGGCAAAGTCGCTACAGTCGCGCGCTGATACTGTCGCTGGCAGTAATGCAAGGGTCACCGCAACGGCAGCTGGCCTAAGCAGTCGGCTGCTCATTGGCGTAGCCCAGCGCCCTCTCCATGACTCTATCCAACCTGCTGATCCAACCCTTTTCGAATCGCTTCTGACTAGGGTCACCACTGAGTGTATCATATACGCTTTTTCTCCTTATGTTTGTGTAGTTTTTTATAAGCTCTCCTATTTTGCGGGGCGGGAGCTTATTGATTTTATCAATTGTCTTACTACCACCCACCCCGTCTACTACTAGTGCATTCTCTCCGTCAATTGAATTTAATGCCTCCTGCATAAACCTCCATGACCGTGGCGGCCCTTGCAGAACGGCGGCATCCAATATAAGTGTTGCAATGGCCGGACTTTTGATCTGATGAAGGCGCTGACCATAGAAGAAATCATTTCTATAAATCTCCTTTCCATGCTCTTTCTTTAATTCTTTCGGCGAAATAGGCTGATTATTCGGACCGAATTGTCTATCGTATCGCGCCTGATAACTTTCTAGTGTGTCTGCAGTGATTCCAAAATTGGTTTCTCCACCCTTATCAACGGGGTCATTTACATATCCGCCCTCTTCTTCGAAGATGGGTTTAACCAGAGTTTCAAAACGTGCTTCGCTTTCCCAATCGGCGATCCACCGTGCCTTTTGACCAATCGGATGCAGTACCGGAGGAGGTGCGGCACCGTCGGTGGGCGGGGGAAAGAGGGGCGAGGCTGTTGCTGTCGTAGCGCCGCCCTCCCTCCGCTCCGCATCCGGTCTTGGCACGTCAACGGCTTGGGCTGCCCCCGTTGATCTTGCCGACAAGGTTCGTTCCAGGGTGCGGATCGTTTCGCCGCCGGGCGAAAGGGCGCCATCGACCCTCAGCTTGTTGGCGCGTTGAAAGCGGCGGATATCCTGGTCCAATATGGCGCTGTGATATCCGTTCGGCCCTTCCGCCTCGGGTATCTCGTGAAAGCCCGCCTTGTTCAGCAGAACCTGCACCTTGGCCACATCGGGGCGCCGATTGTCGCCGCCATTGCCGGCGATCTTTGATTTCAGACCAAAGGGCGTATTGCCTAGCAGTATTGGTATTTATTCCTAAATTCTTATCATCCCCGATCATCACCTGTCAATCATGGCGCACAAAAGAAAAGGCCCCGCCGGTTGCTGGCGAGGCCTTTGCACCTACTGACTGAAATCCTGGATCACTCCCACTCAATCGTGCCCGGCGGCTTGGACGTGATGTCGTAGGTCACGCGGTTGATGCCGCGCACTTCGTTGATGATGCGGGTGGCGACGCGGCCCAGGAAGCTGTGTTCGAACGGATAATAATCCGCCGTCATGCCATCGACCGAGGTGACGGCGCGCAGGGCGCAGGCATAATCATAGGTGCGGCCATCGCCCATCACGCCGACGGTACGGACGGGCAGCAGCACGGCAAAGGCCTGCCAGATCTCATCATACAGGCCGGACTTGCGAATCTCGTCCAGATAGACGGCATCGGCCTTGCGCAGGATCTCCAGCTTCTCGCGCGTGATCTCGCCCGGTACGCGGATGGCCAAGCCCGGACCCGGGAACGGGTGCCGGCCGACAAAGCTGTGCGGCAGGCCCAACTCACGGCCCAGTGCCCGCACCTCATCCTTGAACAGTTCGCGCAGCGGCTCCACCAGCTTCAGCTTCATGCGGTCGGGCAGACCGCCGACATTATGGTGCGACTTGATGGTGACGCTGGGGCCGCCCGTGAAGGACACAGATTCGATGACGTCGGGATAGAGCGTGCCCTGGGCCAGGAACTCTGCCCCGCCGATCTTCGCCGCCTCGCCATCGAACACTTCGATGAACAGGCGACCGATGATCTTGCGCTTCTGTTCGGGGTCGGACACGCCTTCCAACTGCCCCAGAAACAGGTCGGCGGCATCCACATGCACCAGCGGGATATTGTAATGGTCGCGGAACAGGGTCACCACCTGCTCGGCCTCACCCGTGCGCATCAGGCCCGTATCGACGAAGATACAGGTGAGCTGGGCGCCAATGGCCTCATGGATCAGGACGGCGGCGACGGAGCTGTCGACGCCGCCGGACAGGCCGCAGATCACCTTGGACGTGCCCACCTGCTCGCGGATGCGGGCCACAGCCTCGGCGCGGAAGGCGGCCATGGTCCAATCGCCCTTCAGGCCCGCCACCTTGAACAGGAAATTGCGGATCAGGGCGTCGCCATGCGGGGTGTGCACCACTTCGGGGTGGAACTGTACGGCATAGAAGCGGCGGGCATCGTCGGCGATGATGGCATAGGGCGCACCTTCGGACGTGGCGACGATACGGAAGCCCTCGGGCAGCTTCGTCACGCGGTCGCCATGGCTCATCCACACCTGCTCATGGGCGCCGATGCTCCACACGCCCTCGAACAGGGCGCAATCATCCTTGACGTCCACAAAGGCGCGGCCGAATTCGCGGGTCTCGCCCGGCTCCACCTTGCCGCCCAGCTGTTCGCACATGGTCTGCTGACCATAGCAGATGCCGAACACCGGCACGCCCAGGGTCCAGACCACATCATTGGCGCGAGGGGAACCGGCCTCCGTCACGCTGGCCGGGCCGCCCGACAGGATGATGGCCTTGGGCGCGAAGGCGCGGATACGGCTCTCATCGGCGCTGTAGGGAATGATCTCGCAATAAATGCCAGCCTCGCGCACACGGCGCGCGATCAGCTGCGTCACCTGCGATCCGAAATCCAGGATCAGGACACGGTCGGGATGGGCGGCGGGTGCGGTGGAAGCGGCGGCGGCCATGGCGCATTTTCCTGCGGGTCAGGGGCGGAGAATGCGCCGCAACCTAACCAACCAAGCCCTTCCCGACAACAGGCACCTCCGCAAGGCTGCCCCCTGTCAGGACCGGACCGCACGCGACAGGCAGCGGACTGCAAATACCTATTGACTCTTCCTTTCACCTGTCAGTATTTTCTTACACATGAAATACGAACTTCAGATAGCCGGAACGGCATGCGATGGGGAACAGGTCCTGGCGGCCCTGTCGGCGCTGGCCAATCCCCACCGGCTGCGCATCGTGGCGCGGCTGGCGGATGGCGGGCGGCATTATATCAGCCAGCTGGCCCGCGATCTGGGGATCAGCCGGCCCTTGCTGCATCTGCATGTGCAGAAGCTGCAAGAGGCGGGGCTGGTGACATCGCAGCTGGAGCTGTCGGACGACGGCAAGGCCTTGAACTATTTGCAACTTGCCCCCTTCCACCTGGACCTGACGGCGGACAGCCTGCGTCAGGCGGCGGCGGGGCTTTCGGCGCACAGCGCCACAGGGGACTGACAGGGGATAATGATGGCGGATGATACCTTTCTCTTTGCGATTTTCTGGATGGTGGTGGGGGTCGTGTCGATCGTTGCCGTGACGATGATTGGCAAGACCGTGCAGGCCAAGGCCAAGATGGCCGAAGACGGTGCCTATCGCGCGCTGGCCGAACGCGCTGTGGCGGCGCTGGAGGAACAGACGGGCATCATCAATACGCTGCGCGCCGACCTGACCGCCGCCCGCACCACGCTGGCCAATGTCGAAAAAATCCTCAAACAGGTGGAGTGAATGATGGACGGTATCGCGACCTGGCGGCTGTACCTGTTGAGGGCCGTTTATCTGCTCATGGCGCTGGGCGCCGGCTACCTGAACTGGTCCCAGATCATTGATCCGACCCAAAGCTGGTCCTTCACCGAAGGGGTGATGGTCACCATGCTGGCCGCCATGTCGGCCCTGGCCCTGCTGGGCCTGCGCCACCCGCTGCGCATGCTGCCGCTGATGTTCTGGGAGATTGCCTGGAAACTGATCTGGCTGGCCCGCGTCGCCTTTCCGGCCTGGCAGAACGACGCCATCACCGAGGGCCTGGCCGCCAATATCTTCGCCATCGGCCTGGTGGTGATCGTCATCGCCGTGGTGCCGTGGGATTATGTCTGGCGGGTTTATGTGAAGGGAACGCCTTCGTAACCCACCCTACCCTTTTGTGGTCAGCACCGTATAGGCCACAGGCCGGCTGACCACCAGCACCGGGTTCTCCTTCACCAGCCCCTTGTCATTGGGCACATTCACCCGGCCCCGGTCATCGGCCTTCAACATGCGCGGTCCCTTGGTACCCTCCAGCGTCACCGTGCAGTCCTTGCCGCAGAACAGGCGCAGCGTCTTGGCCGATGGGGCCAGGAACGACACCGCCCCCGCCTCTTTCTCGATCAGCTTGTCGAACTGATCAAAGGCCGCCTTCACATCGGCATAGGCGATGCGGGTCGTGCCCGGTGTCACCTTCATCCCGATCTGGGCCTTCATATTATAGGTGGCGGCGGCTTGATTGATGGTGACCGTGGCGCCGGCCTGCACCCAATCGGGGCGGAACGGGATATCCACGGCATTGTCGGCATCGACGGGCAGGTCCACCCGCCCGTCCGGCGCCGTCACCACCATTGTGACGGGGGCATCCAGCGGCTGCTTGTCACTGGCCGGCTGCACCGACAGGCGCAGGGCCAGACGATCATGGCCCTGGCCATAGAACCGCACCATCTGATCATGAAATTCCTTGTACGGCACCGTATGCGTGCCGGCGGCACTCCACGCGGCAGGAACGGCCAGCGACAGAACCAGGGCGGTGGTCAGGAACAGGCGCATGGTACAAGCCTCAACCCAGCGGTTGGAAGGAACTGACGGTGACACGACCGCCTTCGGCCACCAGGAAGGACCCCTCGGCCACCTCGTTCCAGTGGCTGGCATCCTCGTCCAGCGGTTCGGACAGGACCATGACGGAGTCGGTGCCATCCTCCAGACAGACGCGCCCGTCACGGCAGCCATCGACATGACCCTGGGTCCAGAACAGGCTGGGTGAGCGGCCGTCGCAGGACCAGCGTACCGCATAAAGCCGCTTGCCATCGGTACAGGCCGCCGTCATGCGGAACGGCTCCGTCACCCCTTCGCCGCGCATCTTGCCCACGATCTGCGCGACGGTGAGGGCGAAGGCGCTGGCCGGGTCTTCCATCAGGCCATTGCCCAACGCCAGATAGAAGAAAGCCTCGCTGTCGGTCGAACCCTCGCGGTGGCGATAGAGGTCCTTGCGGATCATGCCCTCCACATCCTGACGCACCAGGGGCCAGCCGCCGATTTGCCCATTATGCATGAACAGCCAGTCGCCATAGCGGAACGGGTGACAGTTCAGCCGCGAGGTCGCCGTGCCCGTCGATGCCCGCACATGCGCAAAGAACAGGGGCGAACGGATCTGTTCGGCCAGCGAGCGCAGATTGGCATCCGACCAGGCCGGCATCGTATCGCGGTAAAGCCCAGGCTTGGTCAGATCCCCGTACCAGCCCAGCCCGAATCCGTCGCCATTGGTGGGCGCCACGCTGCGCTGGGCCGACAGCGACTGCCGGATCAGCGAATTGCAGGGCTGGAACAGCAGCGTGTCCATCGCGATGGGAATACCGGCATAGGCCAGCCAACGGCACATCGAAACCACCTTATATAGGTCCGGCAAACAGATCAGGCCCCGAACCACGGCCTGTCTACTGTTAAATCAGTCCCCCATGGCGGAACAAGGGCAAAGCCATGGCATTTTGAACATCGTTCGAAACGCCCCCGCCTGTGACCTTTCATGGGCCACCTGCAACCAAACCCCCTCCCCGCTGTTGTTTGCATCGGGGCCGCCTGATCGGGCGGCCCAACAAGATCCAAGGAGAATTCCATGAACACCGATACCATTAAGGGCAAGTTGAACGAAGCCAAGGGTGCGGTAAAGAAGGGGATCGGCAAGGCCACCGATGATCCGGCCCTGGAGCTGGAAGGCCATGCCGATCAGGCCAAGGGCAAGGCCCAGCAGGTGAAAGGCCATCTGAAGGACGCGGTGCGCGACGCCACCCGCTGACGCCCCTGCCCCTATACTAACGGTCAAGGCTCTTGACCGTTAGTTTCCGCGCCGACTGGCGCGGCGGCGGCCCATGCCGCCGAAGCCTTTGATCCCGACCCGTCGGGATCAAAGGCTTCGGC
>JAEMSB010000116.1 GCA_016463045.1 Niveispirillum sp. | reverse complement strand
TCCGCCGCTTGGCTTCACGCCGCACGTGCGGCGCGGCGGCAGTCGCCGCCGGAGCGGTTTCCAGTTAACAGAAAACCGCTCTAAATTATCCGATCCCAAAGGTTAGGTTGTGAAGTGGCGGCGACGCCCCTTTCATTTTGCAAGAATATTTGCATATAGCAACACGCATTTTGCATTTTTGCAGATTGCAATATGTCAATGGAAGGTAAACACTGCGCCAAGTCTGCAGAAACCCTCAACTTTCAGGGTGTGCCCTACTTGGCATCCCGGCTGCAATCCTTGGTTCGCATGAAGGCAACAACGCCTCGCCCCAACGAACCGATGGAGACCGACATGACCAAGTTCTTCGCCAAGACCGCCGCTGCCGCCCTGATCGCTTCTGCCATCGTCGCCCCCGCCATGGCCCAGAACGCGTCCGGCACGATCCAGCTGAAGGGCAATGTCGCTCTGTCCTGCACCATCGCCGTCCAGGACCTGAACCAGTCGCTGGCGCTCAAGGCCGGCGAAACCGCCAAGACGGTCGGTTCGGTCACCGAGACCTGCAATTCCGGTTCCGGCTACAAGATCACGCTCGCCTCGGCCAATGCCGGCAAGCTGAAGTCCGGTAACTTCACCATCGATTACTCGGTCAATTATGACGGCCAGGGTGGTGCGCTGACCAGCCAGATGGTCGTTGACCGCGCCACCGCGCAGTTCGGCAAGAAGTCCGACCTGAAGGTCACCATCGCCGCTTCCGACCAGTATATTGCCGGCGACTATGCCGACACCGTCACCGTGACCATCGCCGCCAAGTAAGGGGGCTTTCAGTTCCCTCAACAGCTTCATCGGGCAGTTCCAACCTGCTCCCCCGTCCGGGCAACCGGGCGGGGGTTTTTTCATTTCGGGGGTGGTTGCATTCCCTGTTGACCCCATTTCGCAGCGCGGCAACCATGGGGCACTATCCTTTCTGGAGCCTCCATGCCCCTTTACCGCCGCGACCTGATCCTTGCCACCCTGTCAACCGCCCTGGCCGGCCCTGTCCTGGCGCAGGGGGCCTCACTTCTGGAGAAGGTGCGCAAGGCGGGGGTGCTGCGCGTGGGCATGACGGGGGATTACTTCCCCTATTCCTTCCGCGATGTGAAGACGGGCGGGTTTCAGGGCTATGAGGTGCAGGTGGCTGAACGGCTGGCTGCCGATCTGGGCGTGAAGCTGCAACTGGTGCAGGCCACCTGGCCGACGCTTGTCGCCGGGCTGATGGCCCGAAAATATGATATCGCGGCGACCGGCGTGACGGTGACCCCGGAACGGGCCAGGGCCGTGGCCTTCACCAAGGCCTATCTGCGCCCGACCTTTATTCCCCTGATCCTGAAAAAGGACGCAGAGCGCTTCAAAAGCTGGGACGATCTGGACCAGCCGGGCGTGACCATTTCGGTGCAGCAGGGCACAGCGCCGGAGACCATGGCCAAGAAGGTCTTCACCCAGGCCCGCATCCTGTCCGTCGCCGATCCCGTCATCGACTTTACTGAGGTGCTGGCAGGCCGGGCGCAGGCGGCCTTTACCGACAATCTCTATTTCCTGACCAAGATCGGACGGGAATATCCGCAACTGACCATGCTGACCCAGGGGGCACGGCCCGGCACCGATACGGAAAATGCCATGATGACCCTGCCGGGCGATGGCGAATGGATGCTGTGGCTCAATAAATGGGTCGATGCGCGGCTGGCCGACGGGTTCTTTGACGGGCTGTTCAAGACCTGGTTCGAGGGTACGGGGACGGTACGGTGAGACGTTGCCTGCCCCTGCTTCTCCCGCTCCTTCTGCTGTCGGGCTGTGGCGGGGAGGGGTGGCATATTGTTGACCCGCGTACGGACGAAGGCTGGGGCAACCTGTCCTTCCTGCTGGCAGGCGCCGGGCTGACCTTGGGCCTGTCGGCGGCGGCCTTGGGGCTGGCCATGGTCATCGGCCTGCTGACCGCTATTGCGCGGGGCAGCCGTTGGCGGCTGGTACGGATGGTCAGCGGTGCCTATGTCGAGCTGATGCGGACCCTGCCGCTGTTCGTGCTGCTGCTCTGGGTGTTTTATGCGCTACCCATTCTGGTGCAGGGGCTGGACCCGGACGGGGTTGGGTTCGCCCTTCTGGGCTGGATCGCCGACCTGACGCCCTTCACGGCGGCGGTGATTGCGCTGGCCCTGAATGCCGGGGCCTTCCTGTCGGAGATTTTCCGGGCCGGGATCGAGGGCGTGCCGAGGGGGCAGGTGGAGGCGGCGCAATCGCTGGGCATGGGGCGCTGGCTGACCCTGCGGCGCATCGTGCTGCCCCAGGCGCTGCGCCGCATGCTGCCGCCCACGGTGGGGCAGTTCATCCATACGGTGAAGGATAGTTCGCTGGCGTCCGCCATCGGGCTGGCCGAACTGACCCGCCGCGCCACCGAATTGCAGACCCAGACCTATCGCCCGCTGGAGCTTTATACGCTGCTGGCCCTGGAATATCTGGTCATCCTGCTGCTGCTGTCGCGCCTGTCACGCTGGCTGGAGGGGCGGTGGGGGGCGAAGGGGTGAAAGGCCGGAAAGGTCCGCCGCCTGTCCGGTCCCGGCCTTGCCCGCCGTGCGGTTTGCCGCTTCACTGTCACGTGTGATCAGGGAGGGGACGATGCTGGATATGCGGCCGGGCTGCGAATGCTGTGACAGGGATCTGCCGGCAGACCAGGAGGGGGCCTTCATCTGCTCCTTCGAATGCACATGGTGCCGGGATTGCGCCGAAGGGCGGCTGCGGGGGCGCTGCCCCAATTGCGGCGGGACCCTGTCGCCCCGGCCCACACGCGCGCAGGCGAAATGGGCCGGGGCACCGCCATCCACGATGCGGGTGTTCAAGCCGGAGAAATGTGGCGCGCTGCCCTTCTGAACAGCCGGTCAGCCCCTGGGCTTCAGATAGCCATGCATGGCGATCCAGCGGGTGAAGGCGTCGAACCAGCCGGTGCTGGTGGTTTCCTTCTGATACATGCCGAAGCCGTGACCGCCCTGTTCGAACAGGTGGAATTCCACTGGCCGCTTGGCCGCCCGCCAGTTCTCGATCAGGCCGAATCCGGCATTGCCGAACAGGGGATCGTCTGCGGCCAGGCCGACGAACAATGGCGGGGCATCGACGGGCACATTCATGGCGGCGAGCGGGCCGTAGATATTGCCGATAAAGGCGGGTTTCGCATCCTGTCCGGCCACGGCGGTGGCCATGGTCAGCATGGCGCCCGCGGAAAAGCCGACCATGCCGATCCGATCCGGGTCGACCCGCCATTCGGCGGCGCGCCGACGGATCAGGGCGAAGGCGGCGCTTGCATCGGCGATCTGCGGGGCGATGGCGGCGATCATGTCATCCGGCTTGGGCCGGGCCGGGCGGGCTGCGCCTGAAAACATCTCCCGCATCGATTGTTCAAAGGCCTGCATCTCGGCGGGCGTCTGGTTCAGCCGGTATTTCAGGACGAAGGCGGCCACGCCCTTGTCGGCCAGGGCCTTGGCCACGTCCCAGCCCTCATTGCTCATCGACAGGGTGCGGAAGCCGCCGCCGGGCGCCACCACCACCGCGGCACCTGTCGCCTTGGCCGGGTCGGGCAGGAAGGGGGTCAGGGTGGCGACCGTGACATTGCGGGCGAACAGGCTGCCATACTGGCTATGCCAGGATTCCGGCACCTTGGCATCGGGCAGGGGGCCGGTGCTCAGCTCAATCGCCGCCGGCTGTGCCGGGATGGCGATGGGCGACATCCTGTCATTCTGCGCCTGTGCCGGAAGAGCCAGCGCGATCAAGATCGCCGTGAGTGTTGCCCGTTTTGTCGCGGTGCGGCGGATGATGCCGGTCAGCCCCATGGTCATTCTCCCTGTTCGATTGATTATTATGGGTTCAGCGGGGAGGCGGGGCGGTGATGCCCGCTTCCGTCTGGATCACCGGCTTCATCGTGCCGTCGGGGTTATATTGGAGATGTTCCACCGTGACGGCGCGCCGGCCCAGGGCACCGTTCAGGTCGCCGATGGTCAGGGTGGCATTGTGCAGGAACAGGTACCAGTTGCCCTTGAACTGCGCGATGCCGGGATGGATCGTGAAACTGTATTTGCCCGATCCCGTCAGTTCGCCGCGATAGGTCCAGGGACCCTGGATCGACGGGGCCGTGGAATAGGACACTTTCTCATCCCGGTGGGTGGCGCGGTCAAGTGAGGCATAGGTCAGGTAATAGAGATCACCACGTTTGTGCAGCCAGGGACCTTCCTCGAAATGCGGGGGCGTGATCTCCGTGATCGGGCCGTCGATCTCGATCATGTTGGGCTTCAGCTTCGCGATGTAGCATTGCCGGTTGCCCCACGCGATCCAGGTCGTGCCGTCATCATCGGTGAAGACGGTCGGGTCGATATCTTCCCAGCTATGGGTGCCCTTGGGCGTCATCTGATTGGTGATCAGCGCCGATCCTTTGGCATCCACGAACGGGCCGGTCGGGTTGTCGGACACGGCGACGGCGATGGCCTTGCCGGGATGGGTATTGTCATGTTCGACGGCGGCATAGAACCAGAACTTGCCATGGCGTTCGATGGTCTGTGATGCCCAGGCATCCTTCTTGGCCCATTTGAAATCCGCCACCTTCATGATGGGGCCATGGCCGGTCCAGTTCTTCATGTCGGTGGTGGAATAGACCAGCCATTCCTTCATGTTGAACATCTCGTCACGCTGCGCCTCATCATGCCCGACATAGAGATAAAGCCGGTCACCCACGACCAGGGGGGCGGGATCAGCGGTGAACGTGTCGCGGATGATCGGGTTCGATCCCGTCTGTGCCAGGGCGGGGGAAACTGTTAGCGCTAACAATACAGCCGACAGGCGAGGCCAGTTCTTCATCACGGCACAATCCTCCCAGGGTTACATTTTTCCATTAACAATATAATAAGATTATTTAGCCGTCAACGAACTCCCCTTCCAATGGCGCCGAGGGTGTCGGTGGCGGGCATGGCGAAAATCGCGACGATTTGCCAATAAGGCGAAAATATGGTGCCCCCGGCCATCGGTCAGAGGTGGGCGCCATCAGAAAATCCAGGGTTTCCGCCATTTCCGCCACTGGCACACCGGCTGCAATCATGGCGCCCTAGGGGTGGGGCCGTGCCGGGGAAGGTGCGGCCCGCCCATCCAATCAATGGCGATGGCCAGGCAGACGGGGGACGGCATGGAAAAGGTGGGGACGGTACAAATGGGGCGTCATTGGGCGCTGCGCGGCTGGGGGGATCGGCTGCGCCTGCCGAAATGGGCGGCCCTGGGACCCCGCACCAAGCGGGTGGTGGCCATTGGCGGCGTGCTGATGCTGGGTGTCAGCGGTTTCTCGCTGATGGTGGCCAGCAAGCCGGAAGTGGCGCGCGAAGACCGGCCCGAACGGGTCTGGTCCGTCGATGCCGTCAATGTGGCACGCGCCGACCACCGCCCGGACATGAACCTGATGGGTACGCTGGTCGCCGGTCGTTCGGCCGAACTCCGGCCTCTGGTGGCCGGTACGGTCAAGGCGGTGTCGCCGGCCCTGCGCGATGGTGGTCTGGTCAAGGCGGGGGAGACGCTGCTGGAGATCGACCCCTGGGATTATGAGCTGAATGTGCGGGAGACGCGCGCCCAGCTGGCCGAGGCCAAGGCCCGGCTGGATGAGCTGCGCGCCACGGCAGCGGCGGAGAAGTCGCGCGCCGAACTGGCCCGCCAGCAGCTGGGCCTCAAGGAGCGGGAGCAGGAGCGCGCCCAGTCCCTGTATGAGAAGGGCACCATCTCCATCGCGCGCCTGGAACAGACGCAAGGCGCCCTGGCGGCGGAACGCCAGACCCTGGCCGCCATGGAAAACGGGTCCCAGGCCGGGGCCGCGCGCGTGCGCCAGCAGGAAGCGGCCATTGATCGGTTGAAGGCGGCATTGGATCGGGCCGAGACGGATCTGGCCCGCACCCGACTGACCGCACCGTTCGACGCCTTTGTCGGCCAGACCAAGGCGGAAGTAGGCATGCGCGTGTCGGCGGGCGATCAGGTCGCCACCCTGTCGGGTACGGAGGGGCTGGAGGCCCGCGTCACCCTGTCGACCGAGGCCTATGGAAGACTGGCCGCCGATGGCGCGGGTGTGGTGGGCCGGCGGGCGGAGGTCACCTGGAAGCTGGGTGAACAGCGCCTGACCTATCCGGCGACCGTGGAACGGGTGATCGACCGGATCGATACCGCCACGGGCGGCGTCACCATTTTCGTGCGGCTGGAGGCACAAAGCCTGGATCAGCCGCTGCGACCCGGCGCCTTTGTGGAGGTGGCGCTGCCCGACCGTGCCTATGTCGCGGTCCATCGCCTGCCCGTCACGGCGGTGCATGGCAATGACACCGTCTACATCGCCAATGCCGAAAGCCGGCTGGAAAGCACGAAGGTGCATGTGGTGGCCCGCACCAGCGACGCCGTGTTCATCGATAAGGGGTTGAGCGACGGGGCCAAGGTGGTCACCACCCGGTTCCAGGAAATCGGCCCCGGCCTGAAGGTCGCGGTCCGCGAGACGCCGGCCCCCGGCGCCCAGGTCGCCACCAACCCGCCCAAGGAAACCCAGGATAAGGACACTCAGGTCAAGGCTGGTGCCGGGGAGAAGAGCGAATGAACAGCGCCGGCCTGATCCGCACCTTCATCCGCCACAAAGTGGCGGCCAATATCCTGATGATCATGATGATGATCGCCGGCTTCTGGGCGCTGGCCAAGCTGGAACGGCAGATGGAACCGGACTTTGACGTGCCGGGTATCTATGTCGGGACAGCCTGGCAGGGCGCATCCGCCGACGATATCGACCGGTCCATCATCGAGGCCATGGAACGCGAAGTGCGCTTCCTGGAAGGCGTTGATGAGGTGACGGGCCGGTCGCGCGAAGGCATCGGCGAACTGTTCATCAATTTCAAGCATGGCACCGACATGGCCAAGGCCCTGTCAGAGGTCGAAAGCGCGATCAACAATATCACCACCCTTCCGCAGAGCGCGGAGCGGCCTGTCATCAACCGCTTCACCATCACCGATGAACTGATGGAACTGGCGATCTCCGGCCCGCTGCCGGAACCCGCATTGCGGGCGCTGGCCAAGCAGGTGCGTGACGGCGTGACCGCGCAGGGTGTGGACCGTGTCTATATGTCCGGTCTGCGCAATGCCGAGATCTGGGTGGAGGTGCCGGCGGCGGAGCTGCAGCGGCTGGACACCACGCTTGGGTCGATTGCCCAGCGTCTGGCCCAGGCATCGACCGATGTGCCGTCGGGCACCCTGTCGGGCAATATTGAAAAGCAGATGCGGTCCATGGGCCGGCAGGATGATGCCGCCGGCGTGGCCGGATTGACGCTGCGCACTGACGAACAGGGGCAGCGCGTGACCATGGGGCAGGTGGCCCAGGTCAGCGATGCCTTTGACGACCGGGGCGTGACGGGACGGCGCAATGGCAGCCCCGCCATCAACCTGTCGCTCCAGACCTCCAAGAATGGCAATTTGATCGCCATTACCGAACGGGTTGATGCGTACCTGGAAAAGCTGCGCCCGACCCTGCCGCCCGGCGTGACGGTCGAAAGCTATGACCGCAATTCCGACGCGCTGGAAGATCGCATCGGCATGCTGATGGATAATGCGGTCGGCGGCATGGTGCTGGTCATGGCCGTGCTGGTGGTGTTCCTGCGGCCCTGGGTCACCTTCTGGATCGCCATCGACATTCTGGTCAGCTTCCTGGTCACCTTTGCGATCATGGTGCTGATCGGGCAAAGCATCAATGTGATGAGCCTGTTCGCCTTGATCATGATGACGGGCATCATCTGTGATGATGCCATCGTGGTGGCCGAACATGGCCAGACCCTGATGGATAAGGGCATGGAGCCGGCCAAGGCCGTGGAACGCGCCGCCCAGCGCATGTTCTGGCCAGTGACGGCCGCCGCCATCACCACCATCGCCGCCTTCGGCCCCATGCTGATGATGAGCGGGACGACAGGTCAATATGTGATGCCGCTGCCCGCCATCTCCATCGCCGTGATCATCGCCTCGCTGTTGGGTTGCTTCCTGATGCTGCCGTCGCACATGCGTCACGCGCTGGAGAAGGGCCGCAACTCCCCGCCGTCGAAGCTGCGGGTGGCGTTCGATGCGAAATTCATCAGCTTCCGTGATGGGCCTTTCACGCAGGCCATCGCCTGGGCCACGCATAATCGCGGCATCACGGTGGCGTCGGCCCTGACCATCATGGCGCTAGCCATCGGGTTGCAGGCCGGCGGCCATGTGAAATTCGCCTTCTTCCCACAGCCGGAAGGCAATCAGGCGCAGTTGAACCTGCTGTTCAGCCCCGGCACCCCGCGTGAGGTGGTGGCAAAGCAGATCGACGAGGCCGAAGCTGCCCTTTACCGCGTGGAAGCCGCCTATGGCCTGAAGCGGGGCGAGATCGTGAAGATGACGTTCGGCAAGCTAGGCGTCACCACGGGCAACAACCTGCCCGAACAGGTAGGCGATTATATCGGCTCCATGAAGGTCGAATTCTCCGTGGCCGACGACCGTGAACAGCGCCTGCCCGAGATCATGAAGAAGTGGGAGGCGGAGACCAAGCTGCTGCCCGGCATCGATCAGGTGATCTTCTCCACCGAACAGGATGGTTTCGGCGGCGACGGCTTCGGCTTCCGTCTGGTCCATAATGACCCCTATGTGCTGAAGGCCGCATCGGAGGAGCTGAAGAAGGTCATCATGACCTATGGCGGGGTCAGCGGGGCGCGCGACAACCTGCCCGCCGGCAAGCCGGAACTGGTGGTCAAGGTCACCCCGCGTGGCGAGGCCCTGGGCTTCACCACCGAGAATGTGGGCAGGCAGCTTCGTGATGCCATGGACGGTGCCATCGCCATGCGCTTTGCCAAGGGCGATGAAGAGGTGACGGTGCGCGTCCGCCTGCCGGAAAGCGACCAGACAGAGGCGCTGCTGGCCAGTTTGAAGCTACGCTCCCCCACCGGTATGCAGGTGCCGCTGGCCGATGTGGTGGAACTGTCGGAACGGCCCGGCCTGTCGCGTATCCTGCGCAACAAGGGCCAGCGTACCGTCTCGATCTTTGCCGAAGTGGACCATCTGAAGGGCAATTCCGGCGAGATCCGCAGCGATATCGAGAAGAACCACCTGCCCGGCATCATGGAGAAGTATGGTGTCAAGAAGGACCAGAATGACGGGTCGCGTCAGGAAGAGGAATTCTGGTCCGACTTCATGATGGGCATGTTCGTGTCGCTGGGTGCCATCTATCTGGTGCTGGCCTGGATCATGGGCAGCTTCGCCCGGCCCTTCGCGGTGCTGATGATCATCCCCTTCTCCATCGCCGGCACCATCTTTGGCCATTGGGTGATGGGGGCGGATATGACGATCTGGTCCTATATCGCCATCATGGGCATGGCCGGTGTTCTGGTGAATGACAGCATCCAGGTGGTCAGCAGCATTGATGACCGCATCAAGGAGGGGGAGGCCGTGGAAAGTGCCGTGGTGCATGGGGCGGCCGAACGGCTGCGCCAGGTGCTGCTGACCTCGCTGACCACCATCTTCGGCCTGCTGCCGCTGCTGACGGAGACGGATTTCCAGGCGGCCTTCCTGGTGCCCATGGCCATCACCTTCGTCTTCGGCATCGGGACGGCAACGGTTCTGGTCCTGCTGCTGATGCCGGCCCTGCTGATGCTGGTGGAGGATGCCAAGCGGGGGATCGGCTGGGTCCGGGGCCGGTTTGGCCGGCGGCAGCCGGTGGTGGCGGTGTGAGATCGGGCGACCCTCTCACCCTCAACGCAGGCTGAACTCCACGGGCAGGACCAGTTCCATCTGGTCCTGTCCCAGTTCCGGGGGGATGGGGGGAAGGGGCTGGGCACGGTCCAGCAACTCCTCCGCCTCCCGGTCCAATGCCTCTACCCCGCAACCGCGTTCAAGTTGCCGTGACAGAACGCGGCCATTGCGGTCCAGGGTCAGGCGGACCCAGGCAGTTCCCTGCTGCCGCCGCTGCCGCGCACTCATCGGATAGCGC
>JAEMSB010000598.1 GCA_016463045.1 Niveispirillum sp. | reverse complement strand
CCATGACCCGGTAGGGCTCTGTTCCGGTCGGTGCCGTGGCCGGCGCCGTCTTTCCGGGAAGCTCGTTCATTGCCTGCAATCCCGGACAGCCTCCGAGGAGGCCGACCTGCTGGAACTTGGTTTGGATGATGTCGCTGTCGAATGGCTTCATGATGTACTCATTCGCACCGGCCGACAGGGCTTCCTGGATATGGGCGAGATCGTTTTCCGTGGTGCAGAAAACGACCCTGGGGGTATCCCCGCCCGTCATCTTTCGCAGCCGGCGCAGGAACTCGATACCGGTCATCACCGGCATGTTCCAGTCCAGCAGGATAGCGTCAGGCATCCGCTTGGCGCAATATTCCATGGCCTGCTTGCCATCCTCAGCCTCATCGCAGGAGAAGCTGAGTTCTTCCAGAATCTTGCGCGCCACCTTGCGGACAACGCGGCTGTCATCGACGACCAGACAGGACTTCATCAACGGACCTCGATTGCCGGGAGCGGGTTAGGCCGCTTCGATGTTAGCAAAGTTCAGCAGCTTTGAGACATCGAGAACGACAAGCAGGGTCTCTTTCAGGCGATAAATACCCGTAGAGATCTCCCGCCAGCGCGGATCAAGGGTCGCCGGATGACGTTCGAAGTCATCCGAGGACAGCGAAAGCACCTCGCCGACATTGTCGACCATCAGGGAGTACAGCTCCCCCTTATGGTCCACCACGATGCTCATCACCGGCTTGCCATCGGCCGGACGGGGCGGAAGGCCCAGACGCAGACGGACATCAATGGCGGTGACGATGCGGCCGCGCAGGTTCAGCGAACCGGCAACCTCTGGCGGGGCCAGCGGAATGCGGGTGATTTTCTGCGGACCCAGGACGTCCTGGACCTGCAGCACCGGGATGCCGAACAGCTGGTTCGCGATGGTCGCCGTGACGAAATCCTCGTTCTTCACGGTGGCGATTTCCTGGGAACCGGCCTTTTTAACGGCGGGGAGACGGGCACTCATGCGGCACCTTTCTCGGCAATGGTCTGCTGCAGGGTGAGGAGGAGAGCCTCACGGTCGAACTTGGCAACGTAATCATTGAAGCCGGCCTGACGGCCACGCTCCAGGTCGCGCGGGGCGGCATGGCTGGACAGGGCCACCATCGGCGTCCCAGACCAGCGGGCGGACGCACGGACCGCCTGGGCAAAATCCAGACCGCTCATGCCCGGCATTTCGATGTCGGAGACGATGACATCGAAATCCTCACCCGACTCGCTGAGCGCAAGTGCCTCATCGGCACTTTCGACAGCCGTGACGTCGTAACCGGACACAGTCAGCAGCGGCGTCAGCAGGTTGCGGAAGAACGGGCTGTCATCGACCAGCAGCACGCGATGCTGGCGCTCATCCTCGAAGCTTTCATGGGCGTTGCCGAACCAGTCCTTGAAGGCCCGGGTCAGGTAGAAGCCGGCATCGATGACGTCGGTCGCCTTGTTGGCGATGATGGCGGAGCCCAGGAAGCCCTGACGTTCCGTCCCCAGCTCGACCTGCAGGCGATCCTCGACGATGTCGACGATTTCGTCCACGACCAGGCCCATGGACCGGTCGCCATCGGCGAACACCACCACGGGCTGGCGCTTGTCGCGCGTGATCTTCCAGTTGGGGTCGATCGGCACCAGCGGCATGAGCTTGCCACGGTATTGCACCACGGGCTCGCCATTGGACAGTTCGACCAGATTGAGATCGACATCCTCCAGGCGGGCAACCAGCGACAGCGGCACGGCCTTCGGACCGCCCTCGCCGGCGCTGAACAGCAGCAGGGCCATCTTGTCGTCCTCGCGGCGGGCGGACTTCGCCACTTCCTGCGCGGCGGTCTGGGCATTGTCGGCAGTGCCGCCCATGGAGCCAGACGCGGTGGCAATGCCGTTGGGGTCCAGGATCATGATCACCGAGCCATCGCCCAGGATCGTGTTACCGGAGAACAGCTCGATATGGCGCAGGATCGGCGCCACCGGCTTCACCACGATTTCTTCGGTGTCGAAGACGCGGTCGACGATGATACCGAACGTGTAGTTGCCGACCTGGCTGACGACGATGAACGTCTCGCGCTTGTCGTCATCCTCGGCCACGCCCAGCTTCAGCAGGTTCTGCAGGCTGACCAGCGGCAGCAGGCGGTTGCGCAGGCGCAGGACCGGGGCGCCATTGATGCGCTCGATCTTGTGCTCGCTGTCGCTGGCGGCACGCACCAGCTCGATCACGCTGATCTGCGGGACGGCAAAGCGTTCGGACGCGCACTCGACAATCAGGGCCGAGACGATGGCCAGCGTCAGCGGGATCTTGATGGTGAAGGTCGTGCCACGACCTTCGACCGACCGCATCTCGATGGTGCCGCCGATCTTCTCGATGTTGGTCTTCACCACATCCATGCCCACGCCACGGCCCGACACGGACGTGACCTTGGCAGCGGTGGAGAAGCCGGGCTTGAAGATGAACTGCTGGATCTGCTGATCCGACATCTGGGCCAGTTCCGACTCGGTCGCCAGACCGTTCTGGATAATCTTGGCCTTGATCTTGGACAGCGCGAGGCCGCGGCCATCGTCCGCGATCTCGATGATGATGTGACCGCCCTCGTGATAGGCGTTCAGGGTGATGCGGCCCGTTTCCGACTTGCCGGCGGCAACGCGGTCGGCGGGGATTTCCAGACCATGGTCGCCGGAATTGCGGACCATGTGGGTCAACGGGTCCTTGATCAGCTCCAGGACCTGACGGTCCAGTTC
>JAEMSB010000597.1 GCA_016463045.1 Niveispirillum sp. | reverse complement strand
GAATGACAGGCACTGGACCTGGGGCAGGGCGGCTTTGATCTCAAACCGGTGGCGCAGCAGGGCGCGCAGCGGCAGCAGGGGGAAGCGGGACCCGAGCAGGTCGGGCAGGCTGGGGAAGGGGGCTTCCAGGATCAGGCGGGCGACGGCGCGTTCTGCGGCCAGGGTGGCGGCGAGATACGCCCCCGTCTCCTCTCCATAAAGGATCAGGCGACCGCCGGAAATGCCCTGGCCCACCAGATGGTCGGCCCAGGTGCGGGCATCCGCCATCCACGTGGCCTCACCGCCTTGACCCGGATTGCCCGCCTGTCCGCGCAGGCCCGCCAGCAGCACGCCGAACCCGGCATCGGCCAGCAGCCGGGCCAGGGGGGCGTGCGCGCCCGGATGGCGGCGGCGGCCATTCAGGATCAGGACCGTTGGCTTCGTGAACCCGTCCGCCGGGCGGTGCCAGCCTTCCAGCGAAAGACCATCCGCATTCTGTACCCAGACGGTACGGAAATCGGTCATCTCGGCATCGGCCAGGACAAGGGGGCGCGGGTCGGGCCGCAGCAGCAATTTTTCCTGCCCCTGCCGGAACCAGACGGCATAGGCGATCCAGATCAGCAGGAGGAGCAGGAAGGATGTCAGCATGGAGGGGGCGGCTCCGGGGGTGTCCCTCAGAAACTATAGACCAATGTCGCCCGGCTCAACGTGTCCGTTGCCTTGCGGTCGTCGGGCGGGGCGGTTTCATGGCGCAGGGTGAAGGCGACGCGGGCGGAAAACAGGGCGTTGATGCGCGCCGTTAGGCTGCTGGTCGCCTCAACACTCCTGTTCTTGGCACCCACCAGCGTCTTCACGCCTTGTGCGAACTTGGTATTGCTGGACAGTTCCTGGGTGAAGTCGGCGGCGGCGCGGAAGACGAACTCATGCTGTTCGCCCGCCTCCCCCGGCGTGTCCACGATGAAGCTGTGGCGGGCACCCGGCCCCCCTTCCACCGACAGGCGGGTTCCGTCACCATCCAGCACCACATAACCGGCACCGACCGTTTCAGTCAGACGGTGGCGGTAGCCGGCGAAGGTGTCGCGTTCCCAGCCGAATTCACCGGCGGCATAGAAGCGGGGACTGATGAAGTAATTGGCTTCATAGGCCGCTTCGAACCGTTCCTTGGAATTCTGTCCGTCGGCGCGTTGCAGGTCGGCACCCGCCGTGACCTCGTGCCGCCACTTCACCGTCTCCTTCAACAGGTCGACGCGCAGGGACAGGGTGCGGTCATCGCTGTTACCCGTGGACAGGGCGGCACCCGCCTCCGCCTCGCCCGACCAGCCGGCCAGGATGTTGGAAGCCGCCTGCCGCTTCACGGCACGCTCCGCCTCCTTCTTGTCCCGGCGCAGGGAGCCGGCGAGGGCCGCGATGGGTTCCGCCTGATCGGGAAAGGCATCCCGCGCCAGGGATTCGGCGAGGTCCAGTGCGGCTGCGTCGCGGCCTGCCGCCTGTCGCAGCATCGCCTCAACACCGGCAGGCAAGGCATCCTGGGAATGGGCAGCCGGGGAGTGGGCCACCGCGATAAGGCCTGAAAAGGCCAGCGCCGCAAAATGCGGCGCTGTCTTGATCATACCCATAGGTCGTTCGGTCTCCGACTATTCCAGCAGGGAACGCAGCATCCAGGCGGTCTTCTCATGGATCTGCATGCGCTGGGTCAGAAGGTCGGCCGACGGCTCGTCCCCTGCATCGTCAACGATGGGGAAGATGGACCGGGCGGTGCGGGCGACGGTTTCATGCCCTTCCACCAGCTGGCGGATCATGTCCTGGGCCTTGGGCACGCCGGTTTCTTCGGCCACGCTGGTCAGCTTGGCGAACTGGCTGTAGCTGCCGGGGGCATGGAAGCCCAGGGCGCGAATACGTTCGGCGATGTCGTCAACAGCCGTGTGCAACTCCGTATACTGCGCCATAAACATGGTGTGCAGCGTGTTGAACATCGGACCGGTGACGTTCCAATGGAAATTGTGGGTCTTCAGATACAGCGTGTAGCTGTCGGCCAGTAGCCGGGAAAGACCGTCCGCGATCTTGGCGCGGTTATCATCGGAGATACCGATATTGATGGCAGGTGCGCTGGCCATATCCTTTGCCTCTTCCTCGTGTCGTCGCCGAATCAGATAGTCACTCTGACGGCAAAGCCAAAGGGATGCAAGGAGAGGATCGTCCTATAACCACTTGAAAAATATGGGGGAGGCCGAAAGGCCGCAGGATGCGCCCGGCGCTCCCCCAAAGGTTCAAGGGGACATCATCCCCCTGTATGGGCCGGCTGAAGGCATGCGAATTCCCAGCCGGACCAAACCTGAACCGATCTCAGCGGGCCGTTTAGGCGGCCTGCTTCGTCGTTGAACTGCTGGAACTGTTCTTCTGCGAATAGCTGCTGATGGCGCTTTGCAGCTGGCTGATCAGGGTGCTGATCGCGTCATCGCTGCTGCTGGTGGAACTGTCGGACGATGACAGAAGGCTGGCAATATCGCTGCCGGTGCCCGTGCTGTCCGTCGCGGACGCTTCCTCACCATTCCCGCCCGGCGGCGGGCCCGGCGGGGGACCACCTGCACCGCCGGGACCACCCGGCCCCCCCGGCGGCGGGCCGGGCGGACGGCCACCAGTCGTGCCACCGGCTTCTTCCTGCGCTGCCAGCAGGGCACCCTTGGTGTCCGCCCGCATGCTCTGGAACGCGGTTTCCATCTCCGTCTGGGTCAGGGAACCGTCGCCGTCGCTATCC
>JAEMSB010000596.1 GCA_016463045.1 Niveispirillum sp. | reverse complement strand
CTTGCAGGACATGGAATTCGTGCAGTTCCACCCCACCGGCATCTACGGCTCTGGCTGTCTGATCACCGAGGGTGCGCGCGGCGAAGGCGGGTACCTGACCAACAGCGCCGGTGAGCGCTTCATGGAGCGTTATGCCCCGTCCGCCAAGGACCTGGCGTCCCGCGACGTGGTCAGCCGTTCGATGACCATCGAAATCCGTGAAGGTCGCGGTGTCGGTCCCAACAAAGACCATATCCACCTGCACCTGGAACATCTGGCGCCCGACGTCATCCATGCCCGCCTGCCCGGCATTGCCGAAAGCGCGCGCGTGTTCGCCGGCGTGGACGTGACCAAGGAGCCGATCCCGGTTCTGCCGACCGTTCACTACAACATGGGCGGCATCCCCACGAATTATCGTGGCGAGGTCATCCGCCCCACCGCCGAAAACCCCGATCAGGTCGTCCCCGGCCTGATGGCGATCGGCGAGGCGGCTTGCGTGTCGGTGCATGGTGCCAACCGCCTGGGTTCCAACTCCCTGCTGGATCTGGTCGTGTTTGGCCGCTCTGCCGCCATCCGCGCCGCCGAGATCGTGCAGAAGGGCGCCCCGCACAAGACCATTTCCAACGACAGCACCGACAAGGCGCTGGCCCGTCTGGACAAGGCCCGCTTTGCCAAGGGCGGCACCCGCGTCGCCCATCTGCGTCTTGAGATGCAGAAGATCATGCAGAATAACTGCGCGGTCTTCCGCACTGGTGAGGTTCTGGACGAAGGCGTGGAGCTGATGAAGAACGTCTGGGCCAAGCGCCCCGATGTGCAGGTCAGCGACACCTCCATGATCTGGAACAGCGATCTGGTGGAAGCGCTGGAACTGGACAATCTGATGTACCAGGCCGTCGCCACCATCAATTCCGGTGCCAACCGCAAGGAATCCCGTGGCGCCCATGCGCGTGAGGATTATAGCGAGCGTGACGACGAGAATTGGATGAAGCACACCACCGTCTGGGTGGATGAGACAGGCAAGTCGACCATCGATTACCGCCCCGTCCATCTCTACACCCTGACGAACGAGGTGGAAGTGTTCCCGCCGAAGAAGCGCGTCTACTAAGTCACGATCTGAGAGGGCTTCATCCATGGCTGAATTCTCCCTGCCCGCCAACTCGAAGGTCGTGCCCGGCAAGACCGTCAAGTCGGCTTCTGCGGATGCCAAGCGCACCCGCACCTTCCGCATCTATCGTTATGACCCTGACTCGGGCGAAAACCCGCGTGAGGACAAGTACGAGATCGACCTGGACAAGTGCGGTCCGATGGTTCTGGACGCGCTGATCCACATCAAGAACGATGTGGACAGCACGCTGACCTTCCGCCGTTCCTGCCGTGAGGGCATCTGCGGCTCCTGCGCGATGAATATCGACGGGCGCAACACGCTGGCCTGCTTGAAGCCGATCGACGAGGTGAAGGGCGACGTCAAGATCTACCCGCTGCCGCATCAGCCGGTGGTGAAGGACCTTGTCCCCGACCTGAACCAGAACTATGCGCAGCTGGCCTCCATCAAGCCCTGGCTGCAGACGCAGAGTACCGCCCCCTCGCGCGAACGGCTGCAAAGCCCGGAAGAGCGGGAGAAGCTGGATGGTCTCTATGAATGCATCCTGTGCTTCTGCTGCACGACGTCCTGCCCCAGCTACTGGTGGAATGGCGACCGTTACCTGGGTCCGGCGGTGCTGTTGCAGGCCTATCGCTTCATCGCCGACAGCCGCGATGAAATGACGGGTGAGCGTCTGGACGCTCTGGAGGACCCGTTCCGCCTCTATCGCTGCCACACGATCATGAACTGCACCCAGACCTGCCCCAAGGGTCTGAACCCCGCCAAGGCCATCGCCGAAATCAAGAAGCTGATGGCCGCCCGCGCCGCATAACGCGTCACGGATGGTTGGAAATGAAAAGGCCGCCGGGATCGCTCCCGGCGGCCTTTTTCATTGTGTGAGTTTGGTTCCCTCACCCACTCAGTTCGGCACCGCCTGCGTCAGCACCCCATCCACGATGGTGCAGCGCAAGGTCCGGCGCTGCGGCGCTTCGAAGGCGTCCTTGCGGCTGGCCATGGTGAAAGGCTGCTGTACCGTCTGGACATTGCCGTTGGTCGACAGTTCCGGCAGGTCGAAGGCGATGCGGTAACGGTCGCCGAACGACCGGTCCACCTCGCGCCGGCAGATATCGGTGGCGGTGCGGGGGGCATGGTACTTGCCATTCTCATACTCCCCGTCATTGACATTGATGGAACAGGCGCCCAGCAGCCCGCCGGCGGAAAGGGCCAGAAAGGCGAGCGCGGATACACGGACCAGACGCGACATGAAAAATCCCCCCGTTGGATCAAAACCGGGGGGGATCATGGAAGCGTCGCCGGGACGGGCGCAAGCCACGTTACCCCGGCGTTACCAACTGAATTCATTGCGAAATGGAAAGCGTGCGGTGCTGCTTGATTGTAACCGGATAGTGCCAATCACCCGGCCTTGGCCCGCACCTTGAACGTCATGCCCAGCACGGCCGACATCTGGTGCAGATACTTCACATCCGCCTCGGTCCAGTCCTTGATCACGCCGCAATGCTCACAGCACAGCACGGCAATGGGGCTGGTTCCCTCCAGGATCACGAAATCCAGCAGCGAGCGGATATCCAGCGGCGTGAAGTAGATCTCGTCAAAGCAGGAGGTGGCGGGGTGATGCTCGGCATCCGGGGCCACGATCTTCAGGTCGCGCTTGATG
>JAEMSB010000595.1 GCA_016463045.1 Niveispirillum sp. | reverse complement strand
AGTACGCCCTGCGCGTGCGCGGGGCGGAGGTGGCGCGCGGGCAAGTGCTCGCCGGTCACCAGCTCGCGCTCGATCCCGGCGACGCCGTCGGGCAGCTCGGCGGAGTGCCCACCACCGAGCCTGCGTTTGGGTTGCCGGCGATCTGGATCGGCATGGTGCCGCGCGACCGTCCCATGCCGTAATCGGCATAGGCCTGCGCGCCGTTGGCCAGGATGGTGGGGATGGTGGCCAGTGACAGCAGGTTGTTGACGACCGTCGGACAGCCGAACAGGCCCTTGATGGCGGGCAAGGGCGGCTTGGCCCGCACCACGCCGCGCTTGCCCTCCAGGCTTTCCAGCAGGGCGGTTTCTTCGCCGCAGACATAGGCACCGGCACCGACACGCAGTTCGATATCGAAACTGACATCGCTGTCCAGCACCGATGGACCCAGCAGCCCCGCCTGACGCGCCACATCCAGGGCGCGGGTGAAGGTGCGGTTGGCGTGGGGATATTCAGACCGCGAATAGACATAGCCTTTGGTGGCCCCGACCGTGAAGCCGGCGATCACCATCCCCTCGATCAGGGCCAGGGGATCGCCCTCCATCATCATCCGGTCGGCAAACGTGCCGCTATCACCCTCATCCGCATTGCAGACGATGTAGCGGCGGTCGGCGGGTGCCGCCGCAACCGTGCGCCATTTGATACCGGTGGGAAAGCCGGCCCCGCCGCGCCCGCGCAGGCCTGAGCGCACCACCTCTTCCACCGTTTCGGCGGGACCCAGCGACAGGGCGCGTTCCAGGCCCTTGAACCCGCCATGGCTGCGGTAATCCGCTGCCGACAGCGGATCGATGATGCCGCAGCGGGCGAAGGTCAGGCGGTTCTGACGCGCCAGCCAGGGGATCTGTTCGGTCAGGCCCAGACAGAGTGGATGGGCCGCACCCGACAGCATGCCGGCGGCCAGCAGGCCCGGCACATCGGACGGTGCAACGGGGCCATAGGCGACGCGGCCGGCAGGCGTTTCCACCTCCACCAGCGGTTCCAGCCAGAACAGGCCGCGTGAACCGGTGCGGATGATGGTGACGCCGTCACCGGCCTGTGCCGCGATGGCCCTGGCCACAGCATCGGCACCGACGGCCAGGGCCGCCACATCCTGGGGAATGAAAATCCGGGTCATGACCAGCGCACCCCCTCCACCGCCGCCGCCAGCTTTGCCCCGTCCAGGCGGCCCAACGGGTCACCATCGATCAGGGCGGCGGGCGCACAGGCGCACAGGCCCAGGCAATAGACGGCCTCCACCGTGACAGTCCCGTCCGCCGTCGTCTCGCCCCAGCCGATGCCCAGCCGTTCCAGCAGCGCCGTTGCCGCCTTCTCCGACCCTAGCGACTGGCAGGCCTCTGCCCGGCAGACCTTGATGATATGGCGGCCCGCCGGCTCGTGCCGGAAATCATGGTAGAAGGTGACGACACCATGGATTTCGGCGCGCGACAGGTTCAACGCATCGGCCAGCAGGGGCACGGCATCGTCGGGAATATGGCCAAACGCCGCCTGCAACGCATGCAGGATCGGAAGGGTCGGCCCCTCCAGATGCAGATGCCGATCAATGATATCGGCGGCGTGGCGCGCGTCCCAAGGCAATGGGGGGGTCATTGGGAACTCCAGCGAGCAATCACGCATGCAGGTTTTGCCCAAACGACCCCATGATCAATGGGATTGTTTTGTTGAGCGATTGCACATCCTGATCAAACCGTTCGCACGCGCACAAATTCGCCGGGAACCGACACCGTCCAAATGCATGGTAGGGCTGGCATTTCGCCATGGGCGGCGGACCTGTGAAGACCATATCTTCATGCCGTCACCCCTTTCCGACACGCGAGCCAGGTTACTGGAATGAGCCGTTTCTGGAGTCCCATCGTCCACACCCTCAGCCCCTATGTGGCGGGGGAACAGCCCCAGATTTCGGGGCTGGTGAAGCTGAACACCAATGAAAGCCCCTATGGCCCGTCACCCCATGCCACCGCCGCCATCGCGGCGGCCAATGGCGAGGCGTTGCGCCTGTACCCCGAACCTACGGGCATCCATCTGCGCAAGGCGGTGGCGGCGACCTATGGGCTGGATGCAGGCGAGGTGTTTGTTGGCAACGGTTCGGACGAGGTGTTGGCCCATGTGTTCCAGGGGCTGCTGAACCATGAGCTGCCGCTGCTCTACCCGGATATCACCTACAGCTTTTACCCGACTTACTGCCGGCTCTATGGCATCAAGTCGGTGCTGGTGCCGTTGGATGACGGGTTCGAGATCCGGCTGGAGGATTATCGGCAGCCGTGCGGCGCGATCATCATTGCCAACCCCAATGCGCCCACGGGCATCGCCAAGCCGCTGGACTGGATCGAGGCGCTGGTCGCCGAACATCCCGATCAGGTGGTGGTGATCGACGAGGCCTATGTGGATTTCGGGGCGGAGACGGCCATCCCGCTGGTCAAGAAATATCCCAACCTGCTGGTGGTCCATACGCTGTCCAAGTCGCGCGGGCTGGCGGGTCTTCGCGTCGGCTTTGCCGTGGGGCAGCGGCATCTGATCGATGCGCTGGAACGCGTGAAGGACAGTTTCAACTCATATCCGCTGGACCGGCTGGCGCAGGCGGGGGCAGTTGCCGCGTGGCAGGATCGGGAATGGTTTGAACGCCACCGCGACATGATCATTGCCACCCGCGAACGGTTGGCGGGGGCGCTGAACGGGTTGGGGTTCGAAGTGCTGCCGTCGGC
>JAEMSB010000594.1 GCA_016463045.1 Niveispirillum sp. | reverse complement strand
TTGTGAAGATTTACGAGACGATGAAGCCCGCCGACGCCGCCAAGATTTTCAACAATCTGGAAAACGACGTGCTGTTGAACGTGATCAGCCGCATGAAGGAAGCCAAGGTTGCCCCTGTATTCGCCGCCATGGACGAGAAACGGGCCCAGGAGGTTACCATCCTTCTGGCTGCACGGAAGAGGCTGCCAACAGTGCCCGAATGATTGTATGAAGGCCCGCAGGGGAGCCCATCCTCTGTCAGTCCCCGGCTTTTGCCGGCCCCGAAGTACTCGCGCTTTGAAGGTGTCCTGATGTTCCGCACCGCCACCGCCGCCGATCCCGTGCTCCAGGAACGGCTGGACAATGCCCGCGCTGAGGCGCGGCAGCCGCTGTCGCGCGAAGAAGTGGCGACCATCGTCGCATCCGTCCTGTCCTCCATGGGCGGCGACATGGGCCAGCATGACCTGCATCTCTATGCAGAGTTGGAGGGGCTGGCCCGGTTCATCAACAACGCCAAGAAGGAAATCGCCAGCATTCAGCCGGCGGATATCCATTCAGAGCATATTCCGCTGGCCACCGACGAGCTGGATGCCGTCGTCGGTGCTACAGAAGATGCCACGAACCGCATCATGGATGCCTGTGACCAGATGATGGCCCTGGCCGGCGACGTGCCGGCGGAAGTGTCCAACAAGCTGATGGACATCACCACCGGCATCTATGAGGCCTGCAACTTCCAGGACATTACCGGCCAGCGCATCACCAAGGTGGTCCGCGCCCTGAAACATATTGAACAGAAGGTGGAAGCCCTGCTGGTCGCTCTGGGTGAGGAAGTGCAGCGCCGCCATCCCACCATGGAGAAAGCCGCCGCCGAGGCACCGTCTGATGCCAAGCTGTTGAACGGTCCGTCCATGCCCGGCGCCGGCATCGACCAGGCCTTCATCGACAGCCTGTTTGATTGAGGTTGAATGCCCGAGACGCACACATCCGGCAGCACCGATCCTGATATGGCGGTTCCCCTGCGGTTCGGCGCGTCCGGTGACCGTGGCGAGGGCGGGGAAGGGGCGACGCTTCTTTATCTCGGCGTCTTCATCCTGTTGCTGGCCTTTTTCATCTTGTTGAACAGCATCTCGCATTTCCATGACGAGAAGGTGGGCGCCGTCATCCGTAGCGTGGATGACGCCTTTTCCACCCAGGCGCTGCTGACAGGCTCCCCCGGCGACCGGCAGCAGGCCCGGCGCGAGGCGGCGCGCGCCGTCCAGGATCTGGGCGATCTGATCCGTGCTGAACTGCCGCTGGCCAAGGTGGAGGCGGGAACCGAGACGGGTACCCTGCATGTCACCATGCCGGCCTCCAACCTGTTTGCGGGCGACGGTCTGGCAATCCGGCCCAGCCAGCAGGGATTGATGGACCGCATCGCGCGCGCGCTTGAGAACCGGCCGCGCGGCGTCTCGGTACGGGCGGAGTTTCTGTTCGCCACGAAGGGTGTGGAGGATACGGCCCCGCTGGTGGCGCGCGCAGGTGCCCTGGCCCGTGCCGTATCGGCGCTGGGTGCCAATCCCGCCTGGCTGTCGGTCGGGTTGGAGAAGGGGACGGAGGCAGGGCAACTGCGCATGCTGTTCCGCGTGCATGAGGAAGGTGCCTGATGCGCCCGCAGGCCCATTTCTCCCCCTTCAGCTTCGCCAAGCCGGATACGCCGGCGGGCAAGGCTTGGCTGGTCACCTTCACCGACCTGATCTGCCTGCTGCTAACCTTTTTCGTCATGCTCTACGCCATGTCCGACCCCGATCCGGCCCGTTACAAGGCGCTGGCGGCAGGCGTGCCTGGGGCGAAACCCGATCAGGTGGGCGAGGAACGGCCCGAAGCCGCCTTTTCCGCCGCCAGCCTGGATCGGGGCAAGGCCATCGACCTTGGTTATCTGGGCCGGGTGTTCGAAAGCCAGATGGCGCGTAACCCGGAACTGGCCGATGTGCGTATCAACCGCATCGACGGTACCTTGATCCTGTCTCTGCCGTCCGACCTGCTGTTCTCTCCCGGTGACGCCACCCTGTCGGAGGGGGGCAAGAAGGCCCTGTTCGTGATGGGTGGCGTGGCGGCCAATATCGGCAATGCTGTGGATGTCGTGGGCCATGCCGACGCGTCGCCCACGGGCCGCAGTTGGCCCAGCAATTGGGAATTGTCGCTGGCCCGTGCGCAGGCGGTGGCGGATGCGCTGCGGGAGGCGGGATATCTGCGGGACATCACCGTGCGGGGCCATGGCGATGGTCAATCGGGTGGCGAGGTGAAGGCCGATGCGCGCCGCGTCGATCTGGTGGTTCGTGAACATGGGGTGACGCCATGAGGGCGGCCCGCATCCTGGCCGGCACCCTGGCCCTGTCGGTGGCCGCCACCGCGTTGCTGCCGGCCCCCGTCCAGGCACAGCAGCCACCGGCCCCTGCCGCCGCCAGCAGCAATACGGCACCGCGTGTGCCGGTGCGCAGCGGCGTGCATCCCGATTACAGCCGTCTGGTCTTCGACTGGCCGCGCGAGGTTCCCTATACCGTTGAACAGAACGGGGCAGGGGTCAGCATCCGCTTTCCCGTCGCGGCACAGGTCGATCTGGCCAGTGTTCTGCGCGCCAGGCCCTCGCGCATCAACGGCCTGACCCAGGCGGCGGCGGACGGGTCAGTGACGGTGCGGTTCGATATTCCCGCCGGGGCCGGCATCAAGCATAGCCGGGCCGGTGCCCGCATTATCGTCGATGTGCTGGACAAGCCGCCGCCT
>JAEMSB010000593.1 GCA_016463045.1 Niveispirillum sp. | reverse complement strand
GCTGCAAAGGCGGCCTTGGCCGGACCCATGATGGAGGCCAGTTCCGCATCGGTGCGGGCGGCGGCTTCCAACTCCTTCCACGCGGTCCAGAGCGGGCTGTGCGCGGCATGCCACAGCGCGTCGATGCCCTGATCCAGCCCTTCCCGCCCCTCATGCGCCACATTGGCCGTGGCGGCCAGATATTCCGCCGTAAAATGCTGGATGATGTGATCGACCGTGGCGCGCAGCACTTCCGGGGTCGTGGGGAAGTAATATTGCACCGCGCCCCGCGTCACCCGCGCCTGCTTGGCGATCTCTGACGTGGTGGTGCGATGGTACCCGATATCCAGAAAGCAACGGATGGCCGCCTCAATGATCCTTTGATGCGTGGCAATGCTTTTGGGCGTTTGCCTTACGCGCGACCCTGCGGCTTCGCTGTCCAAACCTTTGGCGACCGTTGTCGTCATCGACATCGTCTCTGTTCCAGAAACCATGGTTATTAGTTAACGTCCCTTAACCTTATATCGGGACGAGCGTTTATCTACGGCGAATGCCCTTACCTGCGCAACATGGCAATGCGCCGGTCTGACCCGAGAGGGACGAAGAACAAATCGGACAGGCATTCCTTCCCGCTCGACACCCCGCCCTTGGCTGCGCTATGGGAAGCGCGGTTGACCCCAGCAAGCGAGCCTCCCGCCCGTGACGCCGCGCCAACAGGCCCTGGACTATCTGCGCCGCCTCGGTGAGGCGGATGACAGTGATATTGACGTGGCAGAAGCGGCCCTGGCGCTGGCTGTTCTTGACCACCCCACCGATCTTACCCCCTATCGCGCCCATCTGGCCGCGTTGGGCGCCGATTTGGGTGCCCTGATGCGCGATGTACCCGATGGCTTGCCCGATCGTGTCGCGGCCCTGGGCCGGCTGCTGGCGCAGCATGGCTATGCCGGCGACAGCGAAACTTATGAAGACTTGCAGAATGCCAACCTGATTCGCGTCATTGACCGGCGCCGTGGCTTGCCGGTTTCACTTGGCATCCTGCTGATGTCGGCGGCGCGGGCCCAGGGCTGGGACATGCTGGGCCTGAACTTTCCGGGCCATTTCCTGCTGCGGCTGGACCATGGTGGCGGGCGCCAGATCATCGATCCGTTCGACGGCGCCTCTCCGCGTGGTCCACGCGAACTGCGTGATATGCTGAAGCAGACGGCGGGTCTGGAATCCGAACTGACGCCCGACCATTACGCCCCGGTGTCGAACCGCGAGGTTCTTCTGCGCCTGCAGAACAATCTGAAGCTCCGCCACCTGTCGACGGATCAGCCTGACAAGGCGTTGGCGGTCATTGAGGATATGCTGCTGTTCGCGCCCCAGCATATTGGCCTGTGGCGTGAATCCGGCCTGTTGAATGCCCATCTTGGCAAGCTGACGGCCGGTATCCAGGCCTTTGAGAATTTCCTGCGCATTGGTGAGGCACGTGGTGCCTCTCCCCAACTGCTGGACCATACACGCAGCCTGCTGAAGCAGCTGCGTGGGCGACTTAACTAAAGCCTGTTTAAACAGGCTTTAGTTAAGGTTCGTTTTCCTCAGACGCCGGCGCTGCATCCGCAGCTTGGCTTCATGCGGCACGTGCCACGCGGCGGCAGTCGCCGCCGGATCGGCTTTCGGTTCACCGAAAACCGATCTGATCTCCCCTGCCCTGTGATGCGGCGCATGGCGTCGGCGCGGCGCTTATGCTTTCCTGCCGCCATCTTCCTTTCCGCTGGCCGGAGACAACCCGACATGACCCTGAAGGTCGCCATCCAGATGGACCCGATCGAGTCCATCAATATCGATACTGACAGTTCCTTCATGATGGCGCTGGAGGCACAGCGCCGCGGCCATGCCCTGTGGCATTATCATCCGCGTGACCTGGCCCTGCGCGGCAACAAGCTGTTTGCCAAGGTGCGGCCCATGCAGGTGCGTCGTGAACGCGGCAACCATCACAGCATGGGTGCCGCAGAGGTGATCGACCTGTCCACCATGGATCTGGTGCTGATGCGCCAGGACCCGCCCTTCGACATGGCCTATATCACCGCCACCCACCTGCTGGAACATATCCATCCCAAGACGCTGGTGGTGAATGATCCGGCTGCGGTCCGCAATGCCCCGGAAAAGCTGTTCGTCACGCATTTCCCCGACCTGATGCCGCCGACCGTCATCACATCCTCGCGCGATGAGGTGTTGGCTGCGCGTGCGGAATGGAAGGACATTATCGTTAAGCCCTTGTTCGGCAACGGTGGTTCCGGTGTGTTTCACGTGAAACCAGATGATGAGAACCTGGGCGCGCTGCTGGAAACCTTCACTCAGCTCTACCGTGAGCCGATCATCGTGCAGAAGTATCTGCCGGAAATCCGCAAGGGCGATAAGCGCATCATCCTGATCGATGGCAAACCCGCTGGCGCTGTATCGCGCATCCCGCAGGATGGCGAGGCACGGGCCAATTTCCATGCCGGCGGCAGTGCGGGCAAGACCGTGCTGACTAAGCGCGAGCAGGAAATTTGCGAGGCCATCGGCCCCACCCTGCGTCAGCAGGGCCTGCTGTTCGTCGGCATTGATGTCATAGGTGACTATCTGACGGAGATCAATGTCACCAGCCCGACCGGTATTCAGGAGATCAACCGCCTGGACGGTTCGGCCCTCGAAGCCACCCTGTGGGACGCGATGGAGGCACGCTTCGCCGCCACACGGTGAAGCGCTTAGGGGCGCGGGCAGTGGCCTGTGCCCCCTTGCCGTCCCACAT
>JAEMSB010000115.1:7083-10087 GCA_016463045.1 Niveispirillum sp. | reverse complement strand
ATGCAGCGGATGACGGGACGGAAGGCGGGGAAGAGAAACCCCTGTTCCTGCCGGCGGGGACCAAGCTGGTGGTGCGGCTTGACGGCGGGTTGGGCACGCCCAGCCTGCGTGCCAACAACCAGGATGTGGATTTCCAGCCTGTGGCCGGTGGCGGCCATCAGGTGGAACTGGCCCTGACCGAGGGGGAAGGGGTCTCTGTGCGGCAGTTCGGGCGGGAGGTGGCGTCGTGGCCCATCCGTCTGATCCCCGATCAGCCGCCGGGCATCGCGTTTCGCACCCCGCCGGCGGCTACGGAACGCAATGCGCTGCGCATCGATTATACCGGGGCCGATGATTACGGCATCCATGCCGTCACGGCGACGGTAACGCTGGCCACCGACCTGCCCATGGGCATCGACAAGACGCCCTTTGATCTGCCCCTGCCTGTTCCGGCCAAGAACAAGCGGGAGATTACGGGCACCGGCTATCACGACCTGTCGGGCCATCCCTGGGCCGGGATGCCGGTGACCGTCCGCCTGCGTGCCACCGATGGCGCCGGGCAGGTGTCGCAGAGTGCCGAACAGGCCATCACCCTGCCGGAACGGCATTTCAACCACCCCGTGGCCCGCGCCATCATCGAACAGCGCAAAACCCTGATCCTGATGGGGGACACGGTACGCCCTATGGTGGGCCGCGCCCTGCATGACCTGTCGGTCAATCTGGACGGCTATGGCGGCGATCCGCTGGCTTTCCTGGCGCTGCGCAGTGCGGTGGGCCGCCTGATGCGCAATGCCGGGCCGGACACGGTGCCCAGTTCCATCGCCATGCTGTGGGATGTGGCCCTGCGTATCGAGGATGGGAACCTGTCGCTGGCCGAACGCGAATTGCGCGATGCGCAGAAGGCGTTGATGGAGGCGCTGGACCGCAACGCCCCGGCGGAAGAGATCGATCAGGCCATGCAGCGCCTTGAGCAGGCCATGCGCGATTTCATGGATGCGCTGGAACAGCAGGAAGCCAAGAACCCGCAGGCCCAGAATGAGCCTCAGAATCAGGGCGAACCCGACCCCAATGCCCAGTCCATGAGCCGGGACGAGGTGGAGGACATGGTGCGCCAGATGCGCGATCTGGCCGCGTCCGGCAATCATGAGGCGGCGCGGGAGATGCTGTCGCAGCTTCAGCAGATGATGGAGAACCTTCAGAACGGGCAACCGCCGCCGGAGCAACAGGATGGAGAGGCAAACCAGCAGGGTCAGGCGCTGGCCGAACTGAACCAGAAGCTGCGGGACGTGCAGAAACAGCAGCAGCAATTGATGGATGACACCTTCACCCGGCAGCAAGAACAGTTTGACGGGGCCGGGGAATTGCCCCCCAACCAGATGCCGGGCCTGTCAATGCCCAACCGCCAGAGCCGTCGCCCCGGTGACCAGGGCGCTGCGCAGCAGGGCAAGGCGGATGCCCATGCCGGTGCCATGGCCGGGCGTCAGGAAGAGTTGCGCGGTGAGTTGGGCGACATCATGCGCCGGCTGGGTGAGATGGGGGGCGATATCCCCCGTCCCCTGGGCCGGGCCGAACGCGCCATGAAGGAGGCCACCGACGCCCTGCGCAGCGGTGCCCCGGATCAGGCCGTGGCCTCACAGGGGGAGGCGCTGGAACAGCTGCAGCAGACGCTGAAATCCATGCAGGAACAGATGGCCAAGGCCAGTCCCGGACAGGCCGGCGGCCAGCGCAACCGCACGGGCCGGCAGCAGGGCCGCGACCCGCTGGGCCGCCCGCTGCCCGGTTCCGGCACCCTGGACGGGGAAGAGGTGAAAATCCCTGCCGAGGCCGACATGCAGCGCGCCCGCCAGATCCTGGAGGAACTGCGCCGCCGCGCCGGTGAACAGAACCGGCCCAAGGCGGAACGGGATTACATCGACCGTCTGCTGGACCGGTTCAAACGGTATTGAGGGCCAACAGTCTCGACATCACGGCCCTGTTGCGCCATGTTCCGGGGCCTAGAACACAGCCGGAACGACAGGCCGCCCCATGCCGACCGATAGCGCCCCCAGCACCGCCCTTCCGCCGGCCGACGGCACGCCGCTTTATCTGGTGGATGGGTCGGGCTTCATCTTCCGGGCCTATCACGCGCTGCCGCCGTTGAACCGGCCCGACGGGACGCCGGTGAATGCCGTCATGGGCTTCACCAATATGCTGATGCGGCTGCTGGCAGAGCTGAAGGCCGATGCGGTGGCCATCATCTTCGACAGCAAGCGCCTGAATTTCCGCAATGATTTCTACCCCGACTATAAGGCCCACCGGCCCGATCCGCCGGAGGACCTGCGGCCCCAGTTCGCGATCATCCGCGAGGCGGTGGAGGCCTTCAACCTGCCCTGTATCGAGCTGGAAGGGTTTGAGGCTGACGATCTGATCGCCACATATGCCCGGCAGGCGCGCGCGCTGGGCCGGCCCGTCACCATCGTGTCGTCCGACAAGGACCTGATGCAGCTGGTGGATGATGGCATCCGCATGCTGGACCCGATGAAGAACAAGATGATCGGGCCGGACGAGGTGTTTGAGAAGTTTGGCGTCGCGCCAGACAAGGTGGTGGATGTCCAGGCGCTGGCCGGCGACAGCGTCGATAATGTGCCGGGCGTGCCCGGCATCGGCATCAAGACGGCGGCGCAGCTGATCACCGAATATGGCTCGCTGGAGGCATTGCTGGACCGGGCAGGGGAGATCAAGCAGGCCGGGCGCCGGCAGAAGCTGCTGGAGAATGCCGATCTGGCCCGCATTTCCAAGCGGCTGGTCAAGCTGGAAGAAAACGCCCCTGTACCGGTGCCGGTGGAAGAACTCAAGGTGCGGGAGCCGGATGTGAACCGGTTGCTCTCCTGGCTGGGCGTGCAGGGCTTCCGGTCGATCATCGCCAAGGTGAAGGCGGAGATCGCGGCCGACGGTACCCTGGCCGACGGGGCTGCCATCCAAGCCGCCGCCGGCGGTGGCGGGGAACAGCAGCGCCGTGACCTGCGCGCCGCCCTGGATGCCCGTT
>JAEMSB010000115.1:0-7073 GCA_016463045.1 Niveispirillum sp. | reverse complement strand
CAACCCCGGTGGAGGCGCGGGCCGATGCGCATATCCCCCGGCCTGAAACGGTCGAGCATGTGCTGGTCGATACGGAGGAAGCGCTGGCCGCCTGGGTCGCGGAAGGGTTGGAGGCCGGCGTTGTTGCCGTCGACACGGAGACCGATGGCCTGACGCCCATGCGCGCCAATCTGGTGGGCATCTCGCTGGCCACCCGTCCGGGCCGCGCCTGCTACATCCCCCTTGCCCATATTGATCCGTCCACGCCCAAGGAAGGGGCCGGTGGCCTGGATTTCGGTGATGGCGCGCCGCCGCCCCGCCAAGTGCCGCTGGCCCGCGCGCTGGCGATCCTAAAGCCGTTGTTGGAACATCCAGGCGTGCTGAAGGTCGGGCACAATATCAAGTTCGATTGGCAGATGTTTGCCAAGCATGGCGTCACGGTCGCGCCCATCGACGACACGATGCTCCGCTCCTACGTCATCGGCGGCGGCCGGCATGGGCATGGTATGGACGAGCTGGCGCAGCGCCATCTGGGCGTCACCACCATCTCCTTTGATGAGGTGACGGGCACGGGCAAGAACCGCATCACCTTTGACCGCGTGCCGCTGGACAAGGCCACAGCTTACGCGGCGGAGGATGCGGACATCACGCTGCGCCTGTGGCATGTGCTGCGCCATGATGTGCTGGCCGACCGGATGGTGACGGTTTACGAGACGATTGAGCGTCCCCTGGTGCCGGTGGTGGCGCGGATGGAGATGGAGGGCGTGCTGGTCGACCGGCAGGTCCTGAAAGAGTTGTCCAACGATTTTGCCAAGCGGCTGGTGGAGCTGGAGGCAGAGATCCATGTCCTGGCTGGCCGCACCTTCAATGTCGGCAGCCCCAAGCAGCTGGGCGAGATTCTGTTCGACGAGATGAAACTGTCGGGCGGCAAGAAATCCGCCAAGACGGGCGCCTGGTCCACCGACAGTTCGGTGCTGGAAGAACTGGCCGATCTGGGCATTCCCATCTGCCAGAAGGTCATGGATTGGCGGCAATTCGCCAAGCTGAAATCCACCTACACGGACACGCTGGGCGAACAGATCAATCCCGGCACGGGCCGTGTCCATACCAGCTTCGCGCTGGCCGCTACCTCCACGGGCCGCCTGTCATCGACCGACCCCAACCTGCAGAACATCCCCATCCGCACGGAAGAGGGGCGGAAGATCCGCCGTGCCTTTGTCGCCGCCCCCGGCAACCGCATCATGTCCGTGGATTACAGCCAGATCGAATTGCGCATCGTCGCGGAGATGGCGGGCATCCCGGCCCTGCAGCAGGCCTTCCGCGACGGCATCGACATCCATGCCATGACGGCGAGCCAGGTGTTCAATGTGCCGCTGGACCAGATGACCTCGGAAATCCGCCGTCGGGCCAAGGCCATCAATTTCGGCATCATCTATGGCATTTCCAGCTTCGGTCTGTCCCGCCAGCTGGGCATATCCGCTGGTGAGGCCGGGGCCTTCATCAAGGCCTATTTCGAACGCTTCCCAGAGCTTCAGGCCTATATGGAGAAGACCAAGGCAGAGGCGGCGCGCGACGGTTATGTCCGCACCCTGCTGGGCCGCAAATGCTGGATCCAGGGTATCCAGGAAAAGGGCGCGCGCAAGGCCTATGCCGAGCGTCAGGCCATCAACGCCCCCATTCAGGGGACCGCCGCCGACATCATCAAGCTGGCCATGATCAAGCTGCCGGGCGCGCTGGCGGAAGCAGGGTTGAACGCCCGCATGCTTTTGCAGGTGCATGACGAATTGCTGTTCGAGGTGCCCGACGCGGAGGTGGAGGCCACATCCGCCCTGGTCCGCCAGGTGATGGAGGGCGCCGCCGACATCGGCATTCCCCTGGTGGCCGAAGCCGGCGTCGGCCTGTCCTGGGCCGAGGCGCATTGATCAATCGAGACGACATTTTCCGTTTGAGGACAGGTACATGACCCTTCGCCGCCTTGGCCGCACCGACCTGATGGTTCCCGCCCTCTGCCTGGGCACCATGACCTGGGGCCGGCAGAACAGCCCGGAAGAGGGTTTCGCCCAGATGGACATGGCGCTGGAGCGCGGCCTGTTCTTCTGGGACACGGCGGAGATGTATTCCGCCCCGCCCATCGCCGCCACCTGTGGCCGCACGGAAGAGATCATCGGCGACTGGTTCGCCCGGACGGGCCGTCGCAATGAGGTGCTGCTGGCCAGCAAGGTGGTGGGCGATGGGGCCGGCATGGATTACCTGCGCGGCGGCAAGGCGCGCGCCGACCGGAAAAACATCACCGAGGCGGTGGAAGCCAGCCTTCGCCGCCTGCGCACCGACCATATCGACCTGTATCAGCTGCACTGGCCCGACCGGCAGGCTGACCGCTTTGGCCGCACCGTGGCCCATCCGGCGGCACAGCCGGGTGAGGTGCCGATTGAGGAGACGCTTTCTGTCTTTGCCGACCTGATCAAGGCCGGCAAAATCCGGCATGTTGGCGTGTCGAACGAAACGCCCTGGGGCACCATGCGTTATGTCGCCGCCGCCGACCATCTTGGCCTGCCCCGCATCGCCAGCATCCAGAATCCCTATTCCCTGCTGAACCGCACGTTTGAGATGGGGTTGGCGGAGGTGGCGCTGCGCGAGGATGTGTCGATGCTGGCCTATTCCCCGCTGGCCGCTGGCACCCTGACGGGCAAGTATCTGGATGGCGCACTGCCGGCGCCGTACCGTGGATCACCGAAAGTCGCGCTATGACCTGCCGCGCGGCGATGTCGCGACGCGCGACTATCTTTCCATTGCCCGCGATCATGGGCTGGACCCTGCCGCCATGGCGATCGCCTTTGTCGTCTCCCGCTCCTTCGTGACCAGCACGATCATTGGGGCCACCACAATGGAGCATTTGAAGGTCGCCATCGACGCCGGGTCACTGACCCTGTCGGCAGAGGTTCTGGCCGCATTGGACGCTGTCCATGCCGCCAACCCGAACCCCTGTCCCTGAGGCTTGGTCATGCTGCGTCTGTTCGTCGGGATACCGATGCCGGAGGCGGTGGTGGAACGGCTGTCCAGCCTGGCCCACGGCCTGCCCGGCGCCCGCTGGGTGCCGCTGGAGAACTATCACCTGACCCTTCGCTTCCTGGGGGAGATTGACGAGGGCACGGCCCATGATGTGGATGAGGCGCTGGACCTTGTCACCGGCCCGTCCTTCCCGCTGACCCTATCCGGTCTGGGCAGTTTCGGCAGCGGGCACAAGCAGCATGCGCTGTGGGCCGGGTTGGTGGACAGCGATCCGCTGCTGCACCTTCAGGCCAAGGTCGAATCCGCCTTGGTCCGGTCGGGCCAGCCGCCGGAACAGCGCAAATACAGCCCGCATGTGACCCTGGCCTATCTTACCGACACGCCGCCGGCCAAGCTGGCCAACTATATGGGGGCCAATGGCCTGTTCCAGGCGGGGCCGTTCACGGTGGACCGTTACTGCCTTTATGAAAGTGTTCTGGGCAGGTCAGGCGCGACCTATCACATCCTGCAGGAATATCCGCTGGGGGGATGGGGGGTGTGATCACCCCGCCAGTCGCCGCGCCGCCGTCAGTAGGGCTTCAACGGCGGCTTCATCGCTGTTCCAGGCGGTGACCAGACGCACGACAGGGCCGTCCCATCGGTAAAAGCCGAAGCCGGCCGCTTCAAGCCCCGCGATCACCGGTTCCGGCAGGGCGATGAAGATCTCATTGCCATCCACGGGATGGGCCAGATGCGCGCCCGGCAGGGCCGACAGCCCATCGGCTAGGCGCATTGCCATGCGGTTGGCATGTCCAGCCAGACGCAGCCACAGCCCGTCCTGCACATAGGCCTCAAGCTGTGCCGACAGGAAGCGCATCTTGGAGAACAGGTGGGCGGCACGCTTGCGGCGATAACCGAAATCCGCCGACAGGTCGCGGTCGAAGAACACTACCGCTTCGGCCCCCAGGGCGCCATTCTTGGTGGCGCCGAAGGACAGGACATCCACACCGGCCCGCCAAGTGATGTCCGCCGGCGAACAGCCCAGCGAGGCGACGGCATTGGCAAAGCGTGCCCCGTCCATATGCACCCGCAGACCATGGTGCCTGGCGACGGCGGTCAGCGCCGCGACCTCGGCAGGGCTGTAGGCCGTGCCGCATTCGGTCAGCTGGCTCAACGACAGCGCTGCCGGCTGCACCACATGCACGAAGCCCTTATGCACCCGGTCCACCGCCGCCGACAGGGTGGCGGGCGTCAGCTTGCCATGATCGCCGGGAAGGGTGACCAGCTTGGCTCCGCCCGTGAACATTTCCGGTGCACCACACTCGTCGCACTGGATATGCGCCTCGGCATGGCAATAGATGCTGCCCCAGGGCGGGGTCAGGGCCGCCAGCGCCAGGGCATTGGCGGCGGTACCGGTGGCAACCGGAAAGACGGCGACGTCGCGTTCGAACAGGTCCGACAGAGACTGTGTCAGCCGCTTGGTCCAATCATCATTGCCATAGGACGGGGCGGTGCCGCCATTTGCCTTGACGATGGCATCCAGGATTTCCGGTGCTGCCCCCGTCACATTGTCGGACATGAAATTCATTTAACGTCCATTTCCCCTGGGAATCGGTTCTATTGTGACCAGGATCACGGCGTGGATGTCACAAGCACCGCATGTTCGCCCGTGGCCGGATCGACGAGAAGCACCTGTGTGCGACCGTCGGTCAGTTTCACCTGTACGGCGACGCGGCCATTCACGGCGGCGATGCCGGGCAGCAGGACCGCTCCCGGCGGCAATGTCACCGCCTCGGTCAGCATCGGTGCCTTCACAGGTGCCGGGGCCGTTGGCGCAGGCGGGGCCGCCGGCGGTTCGGCTTCGGGGGCTTTCCCCTGCATGCCGAAACGGGCCGAAAACGTGCGCGGATGATTGGGGTCCGTGGAGCGTTTATAGACTTCATAGCCCAGGAACGCGAAACCGGCCGCGATGATCACGGCCCCAATGATAAGGATATTCTTCAGTGCCTGCACGTTCGGCAATTCCCCAGTTGAAGGCCACCGGTCGGACGGACATTCCGCCCGCCGGCCTGGAATTCGACCTGGATGACGATCTGTGCGACGAGGAATTCCTGCCCGCCGCCGATGCTGCCCCTGTCCAGGGTGCCGGCCCCGCCGACCTTGACGCCATTATTGATGGCGACCGGGACGGGGACCGTCTGGACAAGGCGCTGGCGGATCTGCTGGCCGTTGCCGGCCTGTCGCGGTCCCGCCTGCGCGCCCTGATCGATCAGGGGCATGTCTCCACAGGTGGGCAGACCATAGACGACGCGTCCCGCCGGGTCAAAGCCGGCCAGACCTTCCGCGTGCATGTTCCGGCCAACGCGCCGGCCTTGCCCGTGGCCCAGGATATCCCGCTGTCGATCATCCATGAGGATGAGGACCTACTGGTCATCGACAAGCCGGCGGGCATGGTCGTGCATCCCGCCGCCGGCAATCCGGATGGGACCCTGGTCAATGCCCTGCTGCACCATTGCGGCGACCGGCTGTCGGGCATCGGCGGCGTGCGCCGGCCCGGCATCGTCCATCGGCTGGACAAGGATACAAGCGGCCTGATGGTGGTGGCCAAGAATGACCGCGCGCATCAGGCCTTGTCGGCGCAGTTCGCCGACCGATCACTGTCGCGCACCTATCAGGCCGTGGTCTGGGCCGTGCCGAACCCGCGCACAGGCGAGATCAACGCCAATATCGGCCGCCACCCGACCGACCGCAAGCGCATGGCCGTGCTGGACCGGGGTGGCAAGGTGGCCATTACGCGCTACAGCACGCTACGCGCGCTAGGCCCGGCGGCGGCCCTGATTGAATGCAAGCTGCTGACCGGCCGTACGCACCAGATCCGCGTGCACATGACCCATGTGGGGCATCCGCTGGTCGGCGACCCTGTCTATGGCCGTGTCCGCACGGGCCGCACGCGCGGCATGTCGGAAGGGGCCAAGCAGGCGTTGGAGACGTTCCCGCGTCAGGCACTGCATGCCGCCGCCATCGAGTTCATCCATCCGGCCACGGGCGCCAAGGTGCGCTTCGAAACTGTGTTACCGGATGATTTCAAGGGCTTAATTCATGCGCTGGAGGTGCTATAATGCCGCCGCGCATGATGACCGGGCCTCTTCTGGACGGGCGCCATGCGTGTCCGTTCAGGACCTATTCATCGCTGTCGGTGCCAGTTGGGCCGATGGTGTCAACCAGCCTTATGCAAGGGGGTTAACATGACCGCTTCCGTTCCCGCCATTCCGGTCGTCAGCTCGGAAAGCAGCCTCAGCCGCTATCTCCAGGAAATCCGCAAGTTCCCGATGCTGGAACCGGATGAGGAATACATGCTGGCCAAGAGCTGGCGCGAGCATGAGGATACCAAGGCCGCCCACCGTCTGGTGACCAGCCATCTGCGCCTTGTGGCGAAGATTGCCATGGGCTATCGCGGCTATGGCCTGCCTGTCTCGGAACTGATCTCCGAAGGCAATGTCGGCATGATGCAGGCCGTCAAGCGGTTTGAGCCCGACCGTGGCTTCCGCCTTGCCACCTACGCCATGTGGTGGATCCGTGCCGCCATCCAGGAATATATCCTGCACAGCTGGTCGCTGGTGAAGATGGGCACCACGGCGGCGCAAAAGAAGCTGTTCTTCAATTTGCGCAAGCTGAAGGGCCAGATGCAGGCCATTGATGATGGCGACCTGCCGGCCGAGGTGGTGACCAAGATCGCCACGACGCTGGATGTTCCCGAAGCCGACGTCGTCTCCATGAACCAGCGTCTGGCCGCCGGTGATCATTCCCTGAACGCGCCGCTGCGCGTGGATGGGGAGGGGGAATGGCAGGATTGGCTGGTCGATGAAAGCGAAAGCCAGGAAATCCGCTTGGGCGACCAGCAGGAACTGGGCAAACGCAAGGCCCTGCTGGCCGGCGCGATGAAGGGTTTGAACGAGCGTGAGCGTCATATCCTGATCGAACGCCGCCTGCGGGAGGAGCCGACGACGCTGGAAGACCTGTCGCAGCACTATGGCATCAGCCGTGAACGCGTGAACTGATCTCCGAAGGCAATGTCGGCATGATGCAGGCCGTCAAGCGGTTTGAGC
>JAEMSB010000592.1:1301-2763 GCA_016463045.1 Niveispirillum sp. | reverse complement strand
CATAGGCCCCTTCGGCATTGGAGAACACGCGATAGGCTGCCGCCTCCAGCACGCAGCCATGCGTCTCGCAATAGGCCAGGGCATGCTTGCGGATAAAGTTCATCTCCACCGGCTCATCCGCCGTGGCGGCCAGGTAACTGGCCTCTGCCAGCATGCTGGCCTGGATGGGCAGCAGGTCACGGAAGATGCCGGACAGGGTCATGACCGCGTCAATGCGCGGACGCTTCAGCTCCGAAAGGGGGATCAGCTCCGCCCCACAGACGCGGTTATAGGCGTCCAGGCGCGGGCGGGCCCCCATCAGGGCCAGGGCCTGCGCCATCGGCGCGCCACCAGTCTTCAGATTATCCGTACCCCACAGGACGATGGCGACGGTTTCCGGCAGGCGTCCGTCGATCTGGCGGTACCGCTCTATCACGCGGGCCGCCTGCCGTTCCCCATCCTGCAAGGCATAGGCGCTGGGGATGCCGAACGGGTCGAAGCCATGGATATTGCGGCCCGTGGGCAGCAGGTCGGGCGTGCGCAACAGATCGCCAGACGGCGACGGCATGATGAATCGCCCATCCAGGGCGCGGACCAGCCCGTCCAGTTCCTCATTCCGTGCCAGCCCGGTATTCATAGTCGAAAGGCGAGCAACGGTCGCGCGCTTGGCATCATCGGCACCACGCAGCGCAAGATCGATGGTGCGGGCATCCTGATCGACGATGGCGGTGGTCAGGGCTGCGTCACCGCGCAGGAAGGCCGCATCGTCCATCCCCGTCACAACATGACCCAGCAGTTCAAGCCGCTGTGCCCGATCCATGCCCTGGCCCGCCACATGCAGACCATGGGGGATCAGGGCATATTCCAGCTCCATCATCTGCTGCATCAGATACTGCACCACCTGTGCCTCATCGGCGTCGGGCGGCGCGGGGCTGAGGTCCAGCTGTTCGGCCTGTACCCGGATCAGGGCCATCATCCGGCTGCGTTCCACCGCCGCATCGGGTTCGGTCGTGCGGTAGCGGTCGAGACTGACCTTCAACTCGCTCAGCCCCTTATACAGCCCGGCCTGAGTGATGGGCGGGGTCAGGTAGGAGACGAGCGTGGCCGCCGACCGGCGCTTGGCGATGGAGCCTTCGGACGGGTTATTGGCGGCATAGAGATAGATATTGGGCAAGGCACCCAGGATGCGGTCGGGCCAGCAGGTGGCCGACAGTCCCGTCTGTTTGCCCGGCATGAATTCCAGCGCGCCATGCGTGCCGAAATGCAGCACGGCATCGGCCCGGAACGTCTCGCGCAGATAGGTGTAATAGGCGGCAAAGGCATGGGTAGGGGCGAACCCGCCCTCAAACAGCAGCCGCATCGGGTCGCCTTCATACCCGAAGGAGGGTTGCAGCCCGACCAGCAGATTGCCGAACTGCCGGCCCAGCACGAAGATGCCGCGCCCGTTGCTGAGGATGCGGCCCGGTGCGGGACCCCACTGCGC
>JAEMSB010000592.1:0-1291 GCA_016463045.1 Niveispirillum sp. | reverse complement strand
CCACTGCGCCTCGATATCGGCCAGATGGCGTTCCCGGCGCACATGATCGTCCGCCGTCACAACGGCATGGACATTGGCCTCCGTCCCGTGAAGGGCCGCGTTGCCTTCCAGCAGCATGGTGCGCAGCGTGTCGACACTGTCGGGCACAGCGACGTCATAGCCTTCGGCGGCCAGACGCTGCATCGTGGCATACAGGCTTTCAAATACCGCCAGGAAGGCGGCAGTGCCGATGCTGCCGCTGTTGGGCGGATAGTTGAAGAGGGTAACTGCGATGCGCCGTTCCCGCCGCTGCTTACGGCGCAGGTCGACCAGGGCGACCAGCCGACCGGCCAGCAGTTCCACCCGTTCCTCATCCGGCTGCATGCAGGCACGGTTGGTGGGGCATTGACCCAGTTGGCGGGCGCAAGTGCAGGTTTTGGGCTTGGCCCCCCCCTCCGACCGACCGCCGATGACCATGGCGCCCGTGGCCCCATCCAGTTCCGGGATGGCCACCATCAGTGTGGTTTCGATAGGGGTCAGGCCCTGGCCGGATTTCTGCCAGCCTTCCTTGGACTGGAACTCCGTCACGAAGGCGGACAGGTAGGGCACATCCAGTTTGCCCAGGGTACGGGCAGCGGCGGCGCTATCACTATAGGCTGGCCCACCGACCAAGGAGAAACCGGTCAGCGAACATAGCGCGTCGATGGCCACACCGCCGCCATCCGTTTGCATGAAACGCTCTACCGCGGACCGCATGTCCAGGCCGGAACAGAAGGCGGGCACCACACGATAGCCCCGCCCCTCCAGCGCCGCGATCACCCGGTCATAATGGGCGGTGTCGCCGGACAGGATATAGGTGCGCATCAGCAGCAGGCCGATGGTACCGCGCGGTGACGGCACGCTGGGCAATATCGACAGCTGCGTCGTGACACGCGGGTTCAGGCGCGGATGGTAAAGGCCAACATCGGGATATTCGACAGGATCGCCGGCCGTGACGCGAGTTTGCAGGCCTTTACGGTCGCCGCGCGCATATTTGGCGACCAGCAGGCGGATCATGTTGGCGACATTGTCTTCCGACGCGGCGATCCGGTATTGCAGGGTCAGGAAATAGTTGCGCACGTCCTGCGCCGTGCCGGGGATGAAACGCAGCAGCTTGGGCAGGCGGCGCAACATGGCCAACTGCCGCTCACCCGCCGTTTTGCCGCTGTCCCGCCCGCCTCGCGAACTGGAGCCCCGCAGCTTCTTCAAAAGCGCTAGCGGCCCCTTCTGCTCGTCGCTCATGCGGAAGCGGCCCATGGTCGTGTATTTCATG
>JAEMSB010000591.1 GCA_016463045.1 Niveispirillum sp. | reverse complement strand
GCCGAAATTTAGTGTGGTACCGCCCTTGGAGGCGCCGTGGATACGACCTTTGTGCGCCTTGCGGTACTTAGTACGCTTCGGACTCAGCATGGCATGTAGCCTTCTCTATATCCCTTGCCAGTATCCGGATGATCAGCGAGCAGCCGTCTGTTCCGCGGCGCGCTTGTCCTGCGCCATCGGATCATGGGCCAGCACTTCACCCTTGAACACCCACACCTTGACACCGCAGGTGCCGTAGGTGGTCTTCGCGGTGCCAACACCATAGTCGATGTCAGCACGCAGGGTGTGCAGCGGAACGCGGCCTTCGCGGTACCATTCGATACGCGCGATTTCCGCGCCGCCCAGACGGCCGGAGCAGTTAATACGGATGCCCTGGGCACCCAGACGCATCGCCGACTGCACTGCGCGCTTCATGGCGCGACGGAACGCCACGCGGCGCTCCAGCTGGCTGGCGATGTTCTCGGCGATCAGGCGGGCGTCCAGCTCCGGCTTGCGGATCTCGACGATGTTCAGATTGACCTCGGAACCGGCCATCTTGCTGAGTTCGAGACGCAGCTTTTCGATGTCCGCACCCTTCTTGCCGATCACCACACCCGGACGGGCCGTGTGGATAGTGACGCGGGCCTTCTTGGCCGGACGCTCGATGATGACGCGGCTGACGCCGGCCGCCTGCAGACGGGTCTGCAGGTAGCCGCGCAGCTTCAGATCCTGATGGAGCAGCTTTGCATAGTCACGACCAGCGTACCAGCGGCTGTCCCACGTCCGGTTGATACCGACGCGCAGGCCGATCGGATTAACTTTCTGACCCATTATTCAGCGGCCCCCTCGGCCTTGTCCTCAGCGCGCTCACGCACGATCACGGTCAGGTTGCTGAACAGCTTCTCGACACGGGCGCCACGACCGCGAGCGCGGGCATGGAAACGCTTCATGACCAGAGCCTTGCCGACCGTCGCGTGGGACACGAACAGGCGGTCAACGTCCAGCTGGTGGTTGTTCTCGGCGTTCGCGATGGCGGACTGGAGGACCTTCTTCACTTCGCCAGCGATACGACGCTTGGAAAATGTCAGAAGGGCGACAGCTTCACCAGCGGACTTTCCACGGATCAGCTGTGCAACCAGGTTCAGCTTCTGCGGGCTCGTGCGGATCATTCCGCCGAACGCCTTGGCCTCAGTCTCGCTGAGGCGCCGTTCTGCAGCCGGCTTTCCCATGATTACTTCCTCTTCGCCTTCTTGTCGGCCGCATGGCCGTAGAACGTACGGGTCGGCGAGAACTCACCGAACTTGTGACCGATCATATTCTCGGTCACCAGCACCGGCACGAACTTCTGGCCATTGTAGACGCCGAAGGTCAGACCAACGAAATGCGGCAGGATCGTGGAACGACGCGACCAGATCTTGATGATCTCGTTGCGGCCCGACGCACGCGCCTTGTCTGCCTTCTTCAACAGGTAGCCGTCAACGAACGGCCCCTTCCAAACGGAACGAGTCACGGCAGCACTCCCTTACTTAGCGCGGCGGCGGATAATGAGCTTATCCGTGCCCTTGTTCTGACGCGTCTTCTTACCCTTGGTCGGCTTGCCCCACGGCGTGACCGGGTGACGGCCACCGGAGGTACGGCCTTCACCACCACCGTGCGGGTGATCGATCGGGTTCATGGCGACGCCGCGAACGGACGGACGCTTGCCCAGCCAGCGGTTACGACCGGCCTTGGCGATGACCACGTTGGACTGGTCCGGATTGGACACGGCACCAATGGTGGCCATGCACTCGCCACGGACCATGCGCAGCTCGCCCGAGGGGAGCTTCAGCTGAGCATAGCCCTGGTCACGACCGACCAGCTGCAGGTACGTGCCGGCGGAACGAGCCAGCTGACCACCCTTGCCGGCCTTCAATTCCACATTGTGGACGATGGTGCCAACGGGGATGTTCTTCAGCGGCATCGCGTTGCCGGGCTTCACGTCCACCTTCTCGCCGGAGATGACAACATCACCGGCCTTCAGGCGCTGCGGAGCCAGAATGTAAGCGAGGGTGCCGTCCGTATACTTCACCAGAGCGATGAAGCCGGTACGGTTGGGGTCATATTCCAGGCGCTCAACAGTCGCCGGCATATCGAACTTCGTACGCTTGAAGTCGATGATGCGGTACGTGCGCTTGTGACCGCCACCCATGCGGCGGGCGGTGATGCGACCCGTGTTGTTGCGACCACCAGAGCCGGAGAGGCCCTCGGTCAGCATCTTGACGGGCTTGCCCTTATGCAGTTCCGAACGGTCCACCAGTACCAGCTGGCGGAGGCTCGGCGTAATCGGACGGAAAGTCTTCAAAGCCATAGCTCTACCCTCACACGCCGGTGGTCACGTCGATGGAGCTGCCCTCGGCGAGGGTAACCACGGCCTTCTTGTAGTCCGACCGGCGACCGATCGTCCCACGGAAGCGCTTGGTCTTCCCCTTGACCACGGAGGTATTCACCGCCGTGACCGTCACCTTGAACAGGCCTTCAACCGCGGCCTTGATCTCGGGCTTCGTCGCATCCATGCGCACCTTGAAGGTGACCTGGTTGTGCTCGGAACCCATGGTGGCCTTCTCGGTGATCACGGGCGCGACGACGACGTCGTACATGCGCTCGGCCGAGATTGTCTTCTTGCTCGTGCTCATTTCAGGCGAGCCTCCAGCTGCTCGACAGCGTTGCGCGTCAGGACGAGAACGTCCCGGCGCAGGATGTCGTACACGTTGGCGCCCTGTTCCGGCAGCACGTCGATGTGCGGGAT
>JAEMSB010000590.1 GCA_016463045.1 Niveispirillum sp. | reverse complement strand
CACCAACGCCTCACTGGTATTCAAGGCTGTGTCCTGATTACCAGCGTGAGCGAGACGCCGGAAAACCAGACGAAACAGCGCCGCCGTTGGCTTCTGCCGACGGCGGCGTCGCTTTTTGTCATTGCGGTGGCTTGTGCCGGTGGCGCCTGGCTGGGCTGGCAGCGCTATGTGGGGCCGGGTCCGCTGACCGCCGATACTCCCGTGGTCATTCCGCGCGGCACGGGGGTGCAGGGTATTGCCCAGCGTCTCGTCGATGCCGGCGTGGTCGGCCACCCTCTGGAACTCGTCATCGCCTCACGCTTGCGTGGTGATGGGGCGAGGCTGCGGGCGGGCGAATATCTGTTTCCGGCGGGGATCAGTGTGAAGGACGCGCTTGACCTAATCATCTCCGGCAAGGTCATTGTCCACCGCGTAACAGTGCCGGAGGGTCTGACCAGTTGGCAGATCGTGGAACGGTTGCGCAGTGAGCGGGCGCTGTCGGGTGACGTGACCGACATACCCGCCGATGGCACCCTTTTGCCGGAAACCTATCAATATCTGCGGGACGATGCCCGCGCCGACATCCTGTCGCGCATGTCGGACGATATGGAAAAGGCGCTGGACCGGCTCTGGGCCGACCGCGATCCCAACCTGCCGCTCAAATCCAAGCAGGAAGCCGTGATCCTGGCCTCCATCGTGGAGAAGGAGACGGGTGTGGCGTCCGAACGACCCCGCGTGGCGGGTGTGTTCGTGAACCGCTTGCGCATCGGCATGCGCCTGCAATCCGACCCGACCATCATCTATGCCCTGTCGGACCGGCGCGGACAGATCGACCGTGACCTGACCCGCGCCGACTGGAAGCTGGAAAGCCCCTACAACACCTATGTCGTTCCGGGCCTTCCCCCCGGCCCCATCGCCAATCCCGGCCTGCTATCCTTGCAGGCCGTGCTGAAACCGGAAGCGCACAAATATATCTACTTTGTGGCCGATGGCACCGGTGGGCACGCCTTTGCAGAAACGCTGGAAGAGCATAACCGCAACGTCGTGAAATGGCGGCGGGTGCGTGATGGTGATTGATCACGCCGCCTGCCGGACCTGATCCCACCACCAGGCATGGTCGGGATAGAACCGCGCCGCCATGCGCTGCACATAGGGGGTGAAGGCGCCATGCGCCTCCACGGCACTGCGTAGCGGCGTGTCGAACAGCGGTGCCAGGGCACCGGCCAGCACCGCGAACGCAAAGGCGTCGACACCGGTGGGCTGGTCGCCCATCAGGAATGGCTTGTCACCCAGCAGGACCGCCAGTGCCGCCAATGACCGGTTGGCCAGCTCCAGCCGTTCGGCACCGCTGTGCCGGCCGATGCCGTGGGCATGCATGTTGCCGGCGACCCGCTCCCGCACGTCCTTGATGATGGCTGCGCGCAGATGTTCGGGGGCGGCCTGAAAGAACTGGGCCGGACCCTTCTGGAAATTGCCCTCATCCATCCAGCGCTCATGAACCAGCGCCCAGCAGAAATGATCCTCCAGCATGCGCTCGATGGCCCAGGCCTCGGCCCGCTGCCGCACCGTCAGGCCTTCATCCAGATCGATGCCGCGGGTGCGTTCGATATGGGCGCGGATGAAGGTGCTGTCGGCAACGATCACGCCATTATCCTCAATGATCGGCAGCTTGTGCTTGGGCGTCTTCTCCAGATCGCCCTTCACCTTCTCAAAAGCCAGCCCGGCCATGCGCAGCTGTACTTCCGTCTTGGTGACATAGGGGCTGGGTTCGGGAAGGCCGAAGGCGGGGCCGAAAGCATGCAGCGTGATCATCGGGGTGCTCCATTGTCGCGTCGGTTGCGGTGATGGCGATGGTTTACAGCACCCCTGCTGCCACCCTACTGTCAGCATCCTGTCAGAAGGACAAACCGCCAAGGGTTTACCCTTGACGGTTTGGAGGCTGGCGACTGCCCGCCCGGCGACTGAGGGAGATGACATAATGCGGCGTGCGGACCGGTTGTTTCAGATCATCCAGATTCTGCGCCGGGCCCCGCGTCCGATCACGGCGGATGCCATCGCGGTGGAGCTTGAAACCTCCAAACGCTCCATCTATCGCGACATCGCCACCCTGATCGGGCAGCGTGTACCCATCCGGGGGGAGGCTGGGGTCGGTTACATGCTGGAGGGCGGGTTCGATATGCCGCCCTTGATGCTGACACCGGATGAGATTGAGGTGGCGATGCTGGGTGCGCAATGGGTGTCCCGCCATGGCGACCCCGTCCTGGCGCGGGCCGCTGCCGATCTTATGGCTAAGATTGAGGCAGCGGTGCCTGAGGATCTGCGCCCCGTGGTGCAGCGCCCGGCCAGTGTCGCTCCGCCGCGCCCGCGTGCCGTTGAGGATACGATTGACATGGTGGCCCTGCGTGCGGCCATTCATGCGGGGCACCGGGTCCACCTGACCTATCGCGATGAACAGGGGCGGGAAACGGTGCGGTCTGTCTGGCCTGTTCTGATCGCCTATTTCGACAATGCCCGCAATCTGGCCGCCTGGTGTGAAATGCGGGGCGATTTCCGGCATTTCCGCACCGACCGGGTGGTTAAGGCCGACTTCACGGGTGAACGCTATCCGGAGCGCCCGACAAGCTTGCGCGCACGCTGGCGCAAAAGCCTGCGCCGGACGGATTCATGCTGATTTCCGCCCTTTATGGGAACAGGTCGTCTACGGCAGATTGGGACAGGGCAGGGCCACTGGCCGCCTGCTCATCCTCCGCCACTTTTGTGGCATGCTTTGCAGCCGGGGCAGGCG
>JAEMSB010000114.1 GCA_016463045.1 Niveispirillum sp. | reverse complement strand
CTGACGCAGGCGGCGTTCCGCGGCATCAAGGCCGAGGGCGGCTGGGGGGGCGTGGTCATGACAAAAGCCCCTCCTTCTGCGCGGGCTGTAAAACAGGAAATGGTGTCAGGGCCTGGGCGGCAGGTCGGCGATGCCGGCACCCCGTTCCGCCCCTTCGGATGCCGGATGGGATAGCAGCGGGTCGGGGGCCAAGTCGAGGGCTGTCGCCTCTGCCGTATCGAACCCGCGGTAGAGGCTGCTCTGCATATATTGCCGCAAACCGAACCGGGTCAGCACACCGATGACGGCGGCCACGGGCACGGCCAGCAGCACGCCGACAAAGCCGAACAAGGCCCCGCCGGCCAGCAGCGCGAACATCACCCAGACGGGGTGCAGCCCCACCTTGTCGCCCACCAGCTTGGGCGTCAGGATGTTGCCTTCCACGGCCTGGCCGAAAAAGAAGATGCCGGCGATCAGGCCAACGCGCCAGAATTCGTCAAACTGGAACAGGGCCAGGCCGACACTGGCCACGAATCCGACCAGCGACCCCACGAACGGGATGAAGGACAGAAGGCCCGTGATCAGCCCGATCACCAGCCCGAAATCCAGCCCCGCCGCCGTTAGCGCCACCGCATAGAACACGCCCAAACATAAGCAAACAGTGGCCTGACCGCGTACGAATCCGGCCAGCGTCGTATCGACCTCGCGTGCCTGCTCCCGGATGGTTGCGGCATAGGGGCGGGGCAGCCAGCCATCCACCGTCGCCACCATCCGGTCCCAGTCGCGCAGCAGATAGAAGGCGACGATGGGCGTGATGAAGATGACGGACAGGATGTCGATGATGGCGACACTGCTGGTCAGGATGTTGCGCAGGACATCGGCGGTCCAGCCCACGGCGGTGCCGGCATAATTGCCGGCGGCCTCACGCAGCTGTTTCACCTCCGCCGCCGGCAGACGGCGCAGCCAGCGCTGGATTTCGGGCACCAGTTCCTTCTTGGCCCAGGCAATCCATTCGGGCGCCACCTCCACCAACTGCACGACCTGCGCCTGCAACAGCGGCGCCAGCAGCAGCAGGGCCAGGATGGCAGCCAGCAGGAAACCAAGCAGCACGACCGTCGTCGCGGCCCAGCGCGGCATGCCGCGCGCCTCCAGCTTGTCGGCGACGGGGTCCAGAAGATAGGCCACGGCCATGCCTGCCACGAACGGGGCCAGCATGGAGCGCAGCAGCCAGACCACGGCAATGAAGCCGACAAAGCCCCACAGCCAGAATTTCCACTGTCGATTGGCCCGCATCATGCGTCCTTGCCCGGATCATCGTTCAGGAATTCATCCTCCGGCTTGGGCCGGCTGACGAAGGCCAGCACCAGCGAGGCCAGCGTAAGACCGACCACCAGCAGTTCCGCCGGCAGGATGAACAGATCGACGCCGAATCCAGGCCCCTGGATCAGCAGGAACAGGATGGCCAGGGCATCCATGGCCACGATGTTGATATGGAACAGCCAGCGCGGCTCCCGTATCCACGGCTCGTTCCCTGCCGTCTCCGGCAGCTTCTGCGCCAGCGCCAGCACCAGTTCGCGCAGCAGCGCAGGGATCAGCACCCAGAGCGGCAGCAGACCGTTATAGGACAGCGCGGTCAGGGCCAGCAGCGGCAGCAGCCGGTCGGCAAGCCCGTCCAGAACCCCGCCCAGCCTTGTGCGCGTCTTGAACAGCAGGGCCGCCGACCCTTCCAGGAGGGCACCAAGCGCGGCCAGCACGAACAGCCAGAAGGCCCAGGCATAATGACCGCTATAGATAAGCCAGCCGATCAGCAGGGCCGACAGCAGCCGCCCGGCGGTGATGCCCATTGTGATGCGGCGCAACCGTTCCAGGGTGGGATCGGTGGCCATGGTTTCGGGCGCAAGATCGCTCATCGGGCCTCAACTCCGCCGTTGGGTGTGTTCAGACGTTCCCATCATGAACACATGGCAAGCCAAAAGGGTCACATGCCCGGCAGTATGAGGGTTTTCGAAAGGATAACAATGGTCTGGTAGGGGCTTGGTGGAGCCGATCACCGCGCGCTGCGCAGGACCGGCCCGTCGGCCCCGTCTTCCAGCACCAGATCGCGCTGCGCCAGGGCCGTGCGCAACTGGCCGATATCGCCGGCATGGCGCAGGTCCAGGACGGCGCCGCTGCGCGACAGGCTGGTGATCGTCGTCTGGGTGATGGTGCTGATGCTGGCCAGACGCTTGCGCATGGATAGCCAGCCGGCCTGATCGGCAAAGCGGGCCGTCAACTTCAGGTCCGACAGGACCCCGGCGGCGATCTGCGTCGCGGCGGTCCAGCGTTCCTCGACCCGGTGGGTCACGCTTTCCACGGCGGCGCGCAGGGTGGGGTTGACCGCCTCAGTGGTGTCGGCGGGCAGAGGCGATTGCGTCAGGCTGAACGTTTCCCCGCTGCCCGTGGCGGGATGCAGGGCGACCGTTACCGTCAGGCCCGCCTCCGGCATGCCGCTGACCACCACTACGGCCACATCGCCGGCACCATAGCGGTCGGCAATCCGGCGCAGCGCGGCGGCGTCACCGGCCAGGGCCTGCTCCACACCGATATCGCTGACATCGGCGGCCTCCCCGAACGGTACCGTCACGGGCACCAGACCGCCCTGGCGCGGGGCCAGATCGGCCCAGGCCTGCCGCCAGGCCGTGCCCGCCTGCCACAGGACCGGCGTGCCACCCGTCTGATCGATGGGCAAAACCAGGGTCGGCTTCGACCGCACCTCGGCATAGACGACATTATTGGCGCGCAGATAGGTGCGCAGGGCAGCGGCGTTGAAGCGGATGGCCAGCTTGCCCACATAGCGGGTGGCCGATGTTCGCTCCTCCTGGATCTCAAAGCTCTGCACCATCCGTTCGATCACGTCGGACGGAACAGGGGGTAGGGCGGTACGGGCGCCATCCACCGTCAGCCGGTCGAATATCAGGTCGAAGGCCTTGCGCTGCGCCTCGCGCACGCCCTGGTCGCGCGCGACATTGGCATTGCCGGACGAGATATCGACGCCCACATCACGCACCGTGAACAGGTCGTCCACCGCCTGACCGGAGGCCGGCAGGGCCAGACCCAGGGCCATCAGGGCGACAGACAGGCTTTTGCGCAGGGCGGGGGTGCGGATGACCGGCATTGCCTTGAATTCCGATGTTGCTATGTTCGGCGCCAAATCCGGGGTGCGGCAGGCCACCATGGGCTTTCTACCCCACCCCGGCACCGTTACGCCAGCAGTGAGGGCCAGGGCATGAGCAGCTATTCCTACCGGGATGCGGGTGTCGATATCGACGCGGGCAACGCACTGGTCGACGCGATCAAGCCGCTGGCCAAGTCCACGGCCCGTTCCGGCTCCGATGCCGGCCTGGGCGGCTTTGGCGCGCTGTTCGATCTGCGCGCCGCCGGCTTCCATGATCCGCTGCTGGTTTCCACCACCGACGGCGTGGGCACCAAGCTGAAGGTCGCCATCGACGCCAACAAGCATGACACGGTCGGTATCGATCTGGTCGCCATGTGCGTGAATGATCTGGTGGTGCAGGGCGCCGAACCGCTGCTGTTCCTGGATTATTACGCCACGGGCAAGCTGGACGTGACCGCCGGTCGCGCCATTGTCGCGGGGATTGCGGAAGGCTGCCGTCAGGCCGGCTGCGCTCTGGTGGGTGGTGAGACGGCGGAAATGCCGGGCATGTATGCCCATGGCGATTATGATCTGGCCGGCTTCTCCGTCGGTGCCGTCGAACGTTCCCAGGTGCTGATCGGTGACAAGGTGGCCGCCGGCAACGTGGTGCTGGGCCTGGCCTCCAGCGGTGTGCATTCCAATGGCTATTCGCTGGTGCGTAAGCTGGTGGGCGTGTCAGGCCTGACCTATGACAGCGCCTGCCCCTGGGACGCCTCGCGCAGCCTGGGTGACGCGCTACTGACACCGACCCGCATCTATGTGAAGTCGGTCCTGGCCGCTGTGCGCGCCGGCACCGTCAACGCCCTGGCCCATATCACGGGCGGTGGCCTGATCGAGAATATTCCGCGCGTTCTGCCCGACGGGCTGGGTGTCGATCTCGATGCCGCATCCTGGGACCTGCCGCCGGTGTTCAACTGGCTGATGAAGACGGGCAATGTCGCGGCCCCGGAGATGGCCCGCACCTTCAATTGCGGCATCGGCATGGTCGTCGTTGTCCCCGCCGAGAAGGCGGACGAGGCGGCGCGCATCCTGGCCGAAGGCGGCGAGACGGTGAAGCGCATCGGCACCGTGGTGCCGCGCGGCAATGACGGCCACCGCGTCGTCATTTCGGGGCTGGAGCGCTGGTCGTGAGATTGCGTCTGGGCGTTTTGATCTCGGGCCGGGGCAGCAACCTGCAGGCCCTGATCGACGCCGCCAGTGATCCCACCTATCCGGCGGAGGTGGCGCTTGTCATCTCCAACAAGCCGGACGCCGCCGGCCTGGACCGGGCGCGTGCCGTCGGCATCGCCACCCTGGTGCTGAAGCCGAAAGACTTTGCCGATAAGGCCGCGCACGAGGCGGCGATGATTGCAGCGCTCGAAAATGCGGGCGTCGGTCTGGTCTGCCTTGCCGGTTATATGCGCCTGCTGTCGCCAGTGTTTGTGCAGGCGTGGCACAACCGTCTGATCAATATCCACCCCTCGCTACTGCCGGCCTTCCCTGGCCTGGACACGCATGCCAAGGCCATCGAATCCGGCGTGCGCTTCCATGGCTGCACGGTTCATTTCGTGCGGGTGGAGATGGATACCGGCCCGATCATCGTACAGGCCGCTGTGCCCGTGTCCGATGATGACACGCCGGATACCTTGGCTGACCGCGTCCTGATCCAGGAGCACCGGGCCTACCCGCTGGCCGTCCGCCTGATCGCGGAACAGCGGGTGACGGTGGGGGGCAACCGGGTCTCTGTGCGGGGTGGGACTATGCCGAATACGGTGATCGCGCCCATCCCCTGAAAACAAGATCGCATGCGCCGGGGGGTGGCGCATGCGACAAGGCAGTCCGATGGTGCTTATCAGGCCGGAACGGCGGCCAGGTTGTTTAGCTTCAAATGGATGGCCAGACGCCGGTCGCGGTGCAGACGCTCGATCAGATAGCCCAGCAGGAAGATGGCAGCGATGCCGCCGACGATGCGCAGGGGCTGTTCCTTCGACACGCCATACATCACCAGATTGGTCATCAGCCCGGCGAACAGCGGCACGAACCAGAACCACCACATCAGGCGGCGTTGACGGCTCTGCCGGTTCAGTTCCGTCTCATAAAGCGCCCGCACGGTGGCGCTGTCGGCATCCAGCGGGGCCGGGCGGGCGGCACCGCGCAGCGCCAGATAGACCAGGATGCAGGCGTAACCGGTCAGAAAGCTCCAGCCCAGCGGAGCGACCGGCGGCTGAAACCGCGCCAGGAAATAGCCCGACACACCGATGATCATGGCGAGCGCCGCCATTTCGGCCCGGTTACGCACGCGGGTGCGCTGGACGAACTGATTGTAATCGCTGAACAGCGGCTGCGCGGGCTTGCGCCGCACCGCGTCGGGATTCTCCATGGCGCCAAGGGTCCAGAGGATGGGAAAGGACAGGCAGGCAAGCACGATCAGCGACCGCGACAGGGCCCAGGCCGGATCGACATGGCCGGCGGCGATCAGCACATGCATCATGGTCTGCTGTGCCACCACGCACAGGGCCGCCGTCAGCGCATCAAAAAAGCCCTGCCGTACCGGGTTATCCTCACTACGGTAGATATTGCGCAGCAGCAGCCCGACCATGGCCAGCCCCATGGGCAGGGCGGCGCAGGCGGCATTGGTCACGGCCTTGTCGGTGCGGTCCAGTTCGAACCCACCCAGGCAGGCGAACAGGATGAACAGCTGCAGCCCGATTACCGGCAGCCGCGACGCCCGGCGTGCCTGTTCGGCCACCAGCGGCGGTACGCTGCGCAGCCCTTCGGCGGCCAGTTGGCCCGGCGAACGGCAGCTTTCGGCCAGATCGCCCATCACCGCCTCGCGTGAGGCAGGCGGCAATACCATCTGCACAAGGCGCCCCACCAATCCGGGTGCTGCCAATCCGGGTGCTGCTGGTGCTGGATGGTCTACGCGATTGCGCTGTCTTTCCATATCCCCACTCCCCATTGTTGTTCGATTGCATCGCAGATGCGTTTGGCGGTCGTCGCTGCGTCCCGCAGGGCCAATTCCCCCGCCTGCTCAAGCCGGAAGCAGCGTTTGGCCCGTCCGCCCCTTTCCGGTGTAGGATCGGTCATCCAGGAGGTGACCAGCCCCTTATCCTCCATCCGGTCCAAGGTGGCGTAGACGGCACCCAGCACCACCTTTCGCGGTCGCGACAGCTCCTCCACCTTGGCGTGGATGGTGACGCCATAGGCCCCGTCACCCAGGGCAAGGATGGCCGTCAGCACAACCTGCTCAAACTGTCCAAGCGTGGCGTTCGCGACCGCTGTCATAATCCATACCCTGTATGATTTATGTTGCATACGGTGTAGGAGAAATGGATGGCCGTCAAGAGCGATTGTGCGGCGGTCGTAACCTGTGTCATTGCCCTGTGATCAAGGCTCTGCCGGTACTGCCCATGTCCACGCTGTCGATACGTCCCGCCATCGCCGCCGACCTGCCCTTCATCCACGGCCTCGCTCCGCGTCTGGCCGGTGCCGCCGACCTGCCCTGGCGCAGCGATGACGAGGTGATGCGGTTCCAGCGCAGTTTCATGCATGAGACGCTGGAGGTGCCCAAGCCGGGGGCGGTGACCTTCATCGCCGAGGATGGGGCTGGCGAGCGGCTGGGATTCGTGCATGCCGAACCGATGCTGGACATCTTCACCGACCAGATCGCCGCCTATATTCCGCTGTTGGCCGTGACAGAGGCCGCGCAGGGGCAGGGGACGGCAAAGGCCCTGATGACGGCGGTAGAGGAGTGGGCCAAACGCCAGGGCTATGCGTCGCTGTCGCTGGATGTCTTCGCCAGCAATGCGCGTGGTCGTGCCTTCTACGCCCGCCTGGGCTATGGTGAGGAGACGCTGAGGCTGGTGAAGGACATTCGGTAGCACCCCGAACCGTTCGAGAGGCCTTGTCAACCGCCCCACCAACCCTTACACAATCGCGCAGAATTCCATCGTCTCGTACCGGGGAGAAGAAAATGGCCGGCGCACATGGGCCCGTGGTGGTCGACAACAAGATCGTGAAGGAACATGCCGAGGGCTGGCATGCCTTTACCCGTTTCACCACCATCGGCATCATCGCCGTGGTGCTGTTCCTGCTGATGCTGATGCTGCACTTCTTCATCGGCTGGGGCTATGCCGTGCTGTTCATGGTGCTGGGCTATGTGGTGCTGACCTTCGCCGCCTTGCTGGGCAAGGTTTAACAGCGCCTCCATACGTTTCTTAAGTGCTGAAAAGGGCCGCCGGCAAAGCCGTGCGGCCCTTTTTGCGCTTGTGACAAACCGGTAGTACGCCTTTGGCGTGGTTCAAGCCCTTGAAGGGGGGGTATTGGTGTGCCACGTTAACGCCTGACGCCGTCACGACCGTTTCAACCCGTGCCCATCTGGGGCGGGCGGTCGGTCCAGGCCCAGCGGGGCTGGCGGCATGAATATAGAAGGCTGACTTAAGATGCTGGACATCCCCCGCGGTGTTCTCTACCCGGTCCTCCCGCTGAGAGACATCGTCGTCTTCCCGCACATGATCGTCCCGTTGTTCGTGGGCCGCGAGAAATCCGTCCGCGCGCTGGAAGACGTGATGAAGGATGACAAGCAGATCCTGCTGGTCACCCAGAAGAACGCCTCCCAGGATGATCCCACGCCCGCCGACATCTTCTCCGTCGGGACCATCGGAACGGTGTTGCAGCTTCTGAAGCTGCCCGATGGTACCGTGAAGGTGCTGGTGGAGGGCGGCAAGCGCGCCGCCATCACGAAGTTCGGCGACAATGAGGACTTCTTCCAGGCCTATGCCGAACTGATCGACGAGAAGGTGGGCGAGCCGCAGGAGCTTGAGGCCCTGTCGCGCGCGGCCGTGTCGCAGTTCGAGCAATATATCAAGCTGAACAAGAAGATCCCGCCCGAGGTGCTGGTTTCCATCAACCAGATCGAGGAGCCGGGCAAGCTGGCCGACACCATCGCCAGCCATCTCCAGCTGAAGATCCCAGAGAAGCAGCAGCTGCTGGAGACCCCGACGGTCGCCGAGCGGCTGGAACGGGTCTATGCCTTCATGGAAGGCGAGATCGGCGTTTTGCAGGTCGAGAAGCGCATCCGCAACCGCGTGAAGCGCCAGATGGAGAAGACCCAGCGCGAGTATTATCTGAATGAGCAGATGAAGGCCATTCAGAAGGAATTGGGCGAGGGTGAGGACGGCAAGGACGAGGTTGCGGAGATCGAGGAAAAGATCGCCAAGACCAAGTTCAGCAAGGAAGCCCGCGAAAAGGCCCTGGCCGAGGTCAAGAAGCTGCGCACCATGAGCCCGATGAGCGCCGAGGCGACCGTCGTGCGTAACTATCTGGACTGGATGCTGTCGATTCCCTGGAAGAAGCGCAGCAAGGTCAAGAAGGACATCAAGGGCGCCGAGACCATCCTGAACGCCGACCATCACGGTCTGGAGAAGGTCAAGGAGCGTATCCTTGAATATCTGGCGGTTCAGCAGCGCATGGATAAGGTGAAGGGTCCGATTCTGTGTTTGGTCGGGCCGCCGGGCGTGGGCAAGACCTCGCTGGGCAAGTCCATCGCCAAGGCCACGGGCCGCAATTTCGTGCGCATGTCCCTGGGCGGCGTGCGGGATGAGGCTGAAGTGCGCGGTCATCGTCGCACCTATATCGGCTCCATGCCCGGCAAGGTCATTCAGGGCATGAAGAAAGCCAAGACCTCCAACCCGCTGTTCTTGCTGGACGAGATCGACAAGCTGGGTGCCGACTGGCGCGGCGATCCGTCGTCGGCCCTGCTGGAGGTTCTGGACCCCGAGCAGAACAGCACCTTCAGCGACCATTATCTGGAGGTCGATTATGACCTGTCCGACGTGATGTTCGTCTGTACGGCCAACTCGCTGCGCATGCCGCAGCCGTTGCTGGACCGTATGGAGATCATCCGCCTGGCCGGTTACACCGAGGATGAGAAGGTGGAAATCGCCAAGCGCCACCTGATCGCCAAGCAGGTGACTGACCACGGTCTGAAGGCCGGCGAGTTCACCATCACCGACGAGGCGCTGCGCGATCTGATCCGCTATTACACGCGCGAAGCGGGCGTGCGTTCGCTGGAGCGTGAGCTGGCCAATCTGGCGCGCAAGGCCATCAAGGAAATCCTGATGCAGGGTGTGACCAAGGTGAAGGTCACGCCCAAGAACCTGGAAAAGTTCGCTGGCGTGAAGCGCTTCCGATTCGGTGAGGCGGAGCTGGAAGATCAGGTCGGTGCAACCACCGGTCTGGCTTGGACCGAGGTGGGCGGGGAAATCCTGACCATCGAGGCCGTGATGCTGCGCGGCAAGGGCCGTATCCAGACCACGGGCAAGCTGGGCGACGTCATGAAGGAGTCGGTGCAGGCCGCCGAATCCTATGTGAAGGCCAACGCCCTGAAGTTCGGGATCAAGCCGACCCTGTTCGAAAAGCGTGACATCCATGTCCATGTGCCGGAGGGGGCAACCCCGAAGGATGGCCCGTCGGCCGGCGTGGCCATGATCACCACCATCGTCTCCGTCCTGACCGGCATCGCGGTCGCCAAGGACATTGCCATGACGGGTGAGATCACCCTGCGCGGCAAGGTTCTGGCCATTGGTGGCCTGAAGGAAAAGCTGCTGGCGGCGCTCAGGGCGGGAATCAAGCGCGTGCTGATTCCCAAGGATAATGAGAAGGATCTGGCCGAAATCCCGGATAACGTAAAAAAGGGCCTGACCATTATCCCGGTTTCAACCGTAGATGAGGTTCTGGCGCAGGCTTTGGTGACGGCACCGGTCGGTATTGAGTGGTCGGAGCCCGAAGAAGTGGCTCAGGTCCCCGGAAAAGCTGGGGATGAAGAGCGGGATGGCGTGATTCGCCATTGAAGTGCGATTGGAAATCGTGTGAATTGGGTTCCGCCGCCACCCGCACAAATCCTTGTGTTGGCGGCGGAACCCAATCCCTTGATGCCTGGGAAGACATCTCGGGCATGTTGCAACCGATACTCTCTTGATGAG
>JAEMSB010000113.1:9282-10134 GCA_016463045.1 Niveispirillum sp. | reverse complement strand
ATGCCGGCCATACGCAACGGGTCAGGCCGAACCGGAAGGAGGCCGGTGATGGAATCGATATCATGCCCGTGAAGCCTGCGGCAAGACGGGGGCCGGTATGGCTGAACCCCGCTCAGCCCCGTCGCCGGTCTGGACAGGCACGCCCGGCCCGCCTAATCCTGTTGCCTTCCGTCACCGACGCCCCGAGGCCCTCCCCGTGCGTATCGCCACCTGGAACATCAACTCCGTCCGTCTGCGCATCGACATTGTCGGCAAGCTTCTGGACGAACAGCAACCCGACGTCCTGTGCCTGCAGGAAACCAAAGTGGTGGATGACGCCTTTCCGCGCGGGGAGTTCAAGGCGCGCGGGTATGAGCATATCCATATCCATGGGATGAAGAGCTATAACGGCGTCGCCATTCTATCGCGCATCCCCTTTACCTCGCGCGACATCCGCCATTCCTGCGGCAAGGAGGATTGCCGCCACGTCCTGGCCACGCTGGCAAACGGGGTGGAGATCCACAATCTTTATATCCCCGCTGGCGGTGACATTCCCGACCCTGCGCTTAACGACAAGTTCGCCCACAAGCTCCGGTTCCTGGACGAGATGCAGGCCTGGTTTCAGGAGAAGAGGTCACCGGATCAGCCCATGATCCTGGTGGGCGACCTGAACATCGCGCCCCTGGAACATGATGTCTGGTCGCACAAGCAGTTGCTGGACGTTGTTTCCCACACCCCGATCGAGGTGGAGAAGCTGACGGCCCTGCAGAACAGCCTGAACTGGGTCGATGCTGTCCGCCATTTCGTGCCGGCGGATCAGAAGCTGTATAGCTGGTGGTCCTACCGCGCGGCGGACTGGAACCTGTCCAACAA
>JAEMSB010000113.1:0-9272 GCA_016463045.1 Niveispirillum sp. | reverse complement strand
CCTGGACCATATCTGGGTCACCCCGCCGCTGGCACCCTCCCTGAAGGGCCAGACCATCCTGCGCGAGGCGCGGGGATGGGAGCCGAAGCCCAGCGACCATGTGCCGGTCATTGTGGACCTGGATATCTGATCGTCTCGCCCTCAGTCACACATGCAAGCGCGTCGGCAGCCGGATGCTGACCACCGTACCCTGGCCGGGCTCGCTGTCGATGGACAGCGAGCCGCCATGCAATTCCACCAGTGACTTGGCGACCGGCAGGCCCAGGCCCGTGCCTTCGCCGGCGCGGGCCAGATGGCTGTTGATCTGACGGAACGGTTCTAGGGCCAGCGCCACCTCCGTCGGTGTCATGCCGCAGCCCGTATCGGCCACCCGCATCACCATGTAATCGTCGGGCCACAGTGGATCACGTTCCACCGCAACCGTAATGGTGCCGCCCGACGGCGTATATTTCACGGCATTGTTGATCAGGTTCAGCAATACCTGCCGGATTTTCATGGCATCGGCACGCAGGTGCGGTGCCTTTTCCCCGGTGGAAACGACACGCAGGTCCAGCGACGCCGCCTCTACCCGCCCGCGCATCAGGCGCACGCATTCCGCCGCCAGCGTGGGCAGGTCCACGACCTCCAGCCGCAGGTCCATCTTGCCGGCTTCGATCTTCGACAGATCCAGGATGTCATTGATCAGGGCCAGAAGATGCAGGCCGGAACCCCTGATATCCTCGGCATATTCGGCGTATTTCGGGTTGCCCATGGGTCCATGGATGCGGTGAACCATCACCTCGGCGAAGCCGATGATGGCGTTCAAGGGCGTGCGCAGTTCATGACTGGCCACCGCCAGGAACTGTGATTTTGCCGCCGTCGCCTGTTCGGCTTCCGCCCGGGCCAGCCGGGCCGCCGTCTCGCTGGCTTCCAGCTTGGCGACATAGCGGCGGACCAGAACCACCAGGGCCAGCACCAGGAGGGTGCCGAACACGCCCTGCAGCAGGATTTGGTTTCGGAACTGACGGTAGGGCTGCAGCACATGGTCCATGTCCTGGCCCACCGACACCAGCAGACGGGTACCGGGCAGCAATTCGTAACTGGCGATACGGTCCTCGCCATCGATGGGGCTGACGGCGCGGATGATGCCATGACCGTCGCCTTCGCGCGCCGCCCCGACATCGGGCAGGTCGGGATAGGATTGCCCCACGATGCCGGGGGTCGACGCACCGCGCGCATAGACGGTGCCGTCCAGGTCCATCAGGGTGGCGATGGCGCCCAGGTCCAGATCAACCGCGCTGAAAAAGCCCGCGAAATATTCCGACAGAACATCGCCCACCACGACGGCGATCAGGCTGCCATCCGGCGCCTCCACCCGCACCCAGAAGGGGATGGAGGACATTAGCGGCGTGCGCCCGATGATGGGCTTGCCAAAGCCCAGACGCGGCGATCCCGGTTCGGTGGCCTGCCGGAAATAATCGCTGTCGGACATGTCCAGGCCGACCGCACCGGGCCGTGTCGCGTCCACCACGATGCCGCGCGCATCCATGATGCCCAGGAATTTCGACACCCGGTCCAGACCCGCCACACGCCGGCGCATCACCTCCAGATCGGCGGGATATCCCGCCTCCACCCGGTCGGACACTTCCTGGAGAAGCTGCTGCACCTGGCTGACGGTACGGCTGACATGCTGGCCGAAGGCGCGGGTCAGGTTGGCCGTGTCACGCTCGGCATCGGCCAGGGCGTCAAGATAGGAGGAATGGATCTGCCAGCCGACAAGCAGCCACAACCCGCCCAGCACCATGGCCGAAAGCAGATTGATGCCGGTGCGGCCCAGCAGGGCCATCGGGCGGCCGGGTCGGCTGCCCCTGTCTCGGGTTTGCTGTCCCATCAGGGGGTTCTATATCATGCTGCCAAGGCCGCGTCACGCGACCGCCAGTTCGCCCGTCAGTTGCAGCATCAATGCCAGATCAGCGTCACGCGATAGCCGATGATCACCATCCTTGACCAGGGTGACGCGGACATCGTCACTCTGTAATGCCGCCGCCAGATCCAGGCTGGTCTGCCAGGGAATGTCGGGATCACACTGCCCATGCAGCAGGCGGACAGGGCAGCGGATGGGGATAGGGTTGCTCCCCTTGGCCAACAGAAGATGCGACTGCGCCTCATCCAGCAGATGCTGCGTGATCGGGTATCCGGCGGGATCATAGGCGGAAGGCGCGATGAACCTGCCATGCCGTTCCAACGCTTCCAGCTCCACCGGCCCCAGGCGCGGGCGGATCATGCGTTCGGTAAAGTCCGGGGCCGGCGCGATACCCAGCAGCCCCACCACCCGCTCAGGTCGGGCCAAGGCCAGCAGCAGCGCGATCCAGCCGCCCATGGAGGACCCGACCAGGATCTGCGGCCCCTGCGCCACCCGGTCCAGCACGGCCAGGGCATCATCGCGCCAGCGGCCGATGGACCCGTCCTCCCACTTGCCGCCGCTGGCGCCATGGGCATGGTAATCGAAGCGGATGAAGGCCCTTCCCTGGGCGCGTGCCCAGCGTTCCAGCGCCACCGCCTTGGCGCCACCCATGTCGGACCGGAAGCCGGTCAGGAAGATGATGCCCGGCCCTGCACCCGGGCTCTGGCGATAGGCTATGGCGGTTCCGGCCCGATCCAGGCTATGTATCGGCACCTCGCCTTCCATGGCTGCCCCGTTCATTCGTTCGAAATTCCGCCCATGCCGCCCCAAGCTGACGCCGGCACCGTAGCCGGCACCCTAGACGGCGATGTGACGCCGGACAATCCCGGCCTTGATGCCGCCAGCCTGTTCGGCGGTGGCAAGCCCGTCATCCTGCAGGTGATCCCCACCCTGGTCACGGGCGGTGCGGAACGCGGCTGCATCGACATGGCCGCCGCTATTCAGCGTGCGGGTGGCACGGCCATCGTGGTTTCCGCCGGTGGACAGATGGCGCGTGAACTGGACCGGTATGGCGCCAAGCATATCCAGTTGCCGGTGCAGTCCAAGAACCCGCTGACCATGCGGCGCAACGCGGCCAGGCTGACCGACATCATCAAGCAGCATGGCGTCGATCTGATCCACGCCCGCTCCCGCGCGCCGGCCTGGAGCGCCTATTGGGCGTCCAAACGCGCGGAGATCCCCTTCGTCACCACCTTCCACGCGCCCTATAATTTCAAGGGCCGGGTGAAGAAATGGTACAACAGCGTCATGGCCAAGGCCGACCGCATCATCGCCGTGTCAGGCTTCGTCTATGAGCATGTGACCCGCGAGTATGGGGTCGGTGCCGACCGGCTGCGCCTGATCCATCGCGGTGTCGATGTCGATATCATGTCGCCCGACAAGGTGACCCAGGCCCGCATGGCGCAACTGATCCAGCAATGGCGCCTGCCGGAGGATCAGCGCATCGTGCTGTTGCCCGGTCGCCTGACCCGCTGGAAAGGGCAGGGAGTGCTTATCGAGGCCATATCCCGCCTGGGGCGCAGCGATGTGCGCGCCGTTCTGGTGGGCGATGAACAGGGCCGCGACCATTACCGCCAGGAACTGGAAGACCATATCCGCCGCCTGAACCTGGGCGGGCAGGTGACCATCGCCGGCCACTGCAACGACATGGCGGCGGCCTATATGCTGTCCGACGTGGTCGTGAACGCCTCTATCGAACCCGAAGCCTTTGGCCGGGTGATTGCCGAGGCCCAGGCCATGGGCCGCCCGGTTATCGTGTCAGACCTGGGGGCGGTGAAGGAAACCGTGATCAACGGCGAAACCGGTCTGGTGGTACCCCCCAACGATCCCGACGCCCTGGCCGGCGCCATCCGCGCCGCCCTGGACCTGGACCCGTTGCAGCGTCAGGCCGTGGGCCTGGACGGCATGCGCCATGTCCGCAGCCGTTTCACCAAGGCCGGCATGTGTGCGGCGACCCTAGCGGTCTATGCGGAGCTGCTGGGGTGAGTTGCCTGTCAGGAGGGCCGTTCAGACCACGATCAGCAATTGGAACTCCTGCATTTATGGCCTGCATCTGATACAATCTGTCTATTCTCACCAGATCCACATCCACCGCCCGGCAATGCCGCTGCCATGCGGAGCGGGTGGGGCAATGGCCGTGAAACACAGCCTCATTTTGTGTTGCATGATGTTTCACCTGGGTGTCGCGAAACCCGCCTTTTGCATTTTTCCCCGCCTGAATCCCGCCTTGATTGCCGTGTAAGCAGCGACGCTGTCCGAGGGGCGATCCGCCCGGCCTTGCCTAGTGCCGGCTTTTTTGCTCTAAGGATGGCTTAAACTTTCCGCTGGCGTTATCCGGGTGGTCTTCCCATGTCCTTGCGTGCCCTGTCCGTGATTGGTCGTTCCGCCCTGTTGGGCGCCCTGGCGCTGGGTCTTTCCGGCTGCGGCGCGCTGGACAGCCTGGGTTTCGGCGGGGAGCCTGAGGCCCCCAACACCCAGATCCTGCGCCAGAACAATGGCGGGGCTGCAGGCATGAACGCCGCTGCCCGCCCCGCCGGCACCGTGACGGTCAACGCCTTCCTGTGGCGCGCCGCCCTGGATACCGTAACTTTCATGCCGCTGGTTCAGGCCGACCCCTATGGCGGCGTCATCCTGACCGACTGGTACAGCCCGCCGGCCACGCCGAGCGAGCGGTTCAAGGTCAATCTCTACATCCTGGACGCGGCGCTCCGCGCCGATGGCGTGCGCGCCACCGTGTTCCGCCAGGAACTGAAGGGTGGTGTCTGGATCGACGCGCCGGTGACGGCGGAAACCGGCACGCAGCTGGAAGACACGATCCTGACCCGTGCCCGTCAGCTACGTCAGCAGTCGGCTGCGCCCAGCAACTGACCCCGTTTCCGGCAGTTTGCGGTTCAGCCATGCCAAGGCCGGCCTTCGCCGGCCTTCGGCGTTTATGATAGTGATCGCAGAGCGATATTCCGAGCCGCCGGGCATCGGCCCCTGTCACGGGTGACGCCCGGCGAAGCGACACCCGTTCGACAGGTTCCGACCCATGTCCCGCTATAATGTCCGCGAAACCGAAGCCAAGTGGCAGTCCGTCTGGGAAGAGCGCCGCAGCTTCGCCGTCACCGCCGATCCGTCCAAGCCCAAGACCTATGTGCTGGAGATGTTCCCCTATCCGTCGGGGCGCATCCATATGGGCCATGTGCGCAACTACACGATCGGCGACGTGATCGCCCGCTATAAGCGGTCCAAGGGGTTCAACGTCCTGCACCCGATGGGCTGGGACGCGTTCGGCCTGCCGGCGGAGAATGCCGCACTGGAGCGCAATACCCATCCCGGTACCTGGACGTACGAGAACATCAAGGCCATGCGCGGCCAGTTGAAGACCATGGGTCTGGCCATCGACTGGGATCGTGAGATCGCCACCTGCCGACCGGAATATTACCGGTTCGAGCAGAAGATGTTTCTGGATTTCCTGAAGGCCGGCCTCGCCTATCGCAAGGAAAGCTGGGTCAACTGGGACCCCGTGGACAACACCGTCCTGGCCAATGAGCAGGTGATTGACGGGCGCGGCTGGCGCACCGGCGCGCTGGTGGAAAAGCGCAAGCTCTCCCAGTGGTTCCTGAAGATTACGCATTTCGCGGACGAACTGCTGTCGGCCATCACCACGCTGGACCGCTGGCCCGAAAAAGTCCGCATCATGCAGGAGAACTGGATCGGCAAGTCCACGGGCTGCCGCTTCTTCTTCCAGCTTTCCGATGGGCATGCCGATCTGGAAGTGTTCACCACCCGGCCCGACACGCTGTTCGGTGCGTCCTTCGTGGCGATCAGCCCCAACCATCCGCTGGCCAGCAAGCTGGCCGAGAGCGATGCAGGTCTGGCCGAGTTCATCGCCGAATGCAACCGCATGGGCACCAGCGAAGCCACGCTGGAACAGGCGGAAAAGAAGGGCTGGCGCACGCCGGTGACGGCGGAGCATCCCTTTGTGAAGGGCTGGAACCTGCCCGTCTATGTCGCCAATTTCGTGCTGATGGAATATGGAACCGGCGCCATCTTCGGCTGCCCGGCGCATGATCAGCGCGACCTGGACTTCGCCCGCAAGTATGACCTGCCAGTGAAGCCGGTGGTGGTGCCCGACGGTGAGGACCCTGCCAGCTTCGCTGTGGGGAATGAGGCCTATACCGGCCCCGGCAGCATCCGCAATTCCGACTTCCTGGACGGTCTGTCCGTGGAAGAGGGCAAGAAGGCCGCCGTCGCGAAGATCGAAGCCTTAAGCCGCGGGCAGGGGACAACCATGTTCCGCCTGCGCGATTGGGGCGTTTCCCGTCAGCGTTACTGGGGCTGCCCCATCCCCATCATCCATTGTGCCGATTGCGGCGTGGTGCCAGTGCCGGAGGATCAGCTTCCCGTCACCCTGCCGGCCGACGTCACCTTTGACGCCGCCGGCAACCCGCTGGCCCGCCACGCCACCTGGAAGCATGTGAAGTGCCCCTGCTGTGGCAAGGATGCGGAGCGGGAGACGGACACGTTCGACACGTTTATCGAGTCGAGCTGGTATTTCCTGCGCTTTGCCGATCCGCGTAACGAGCAGGTGGCGTTCGATAAGGAGCTGGTGAAGTACTGGCTGCCCGTCGATAATTATATCGGCGGTATCGAGCATGCGGTCCTGCACCTGCTCTATTCCCGCTTCTGGACCCGCGCCCTGTCGCATTGCGGCTATCTGGATCTGCCGGAGCCGTTTGGCGGGCTGTTCACCCAGGGCATGGTGACGCACGCAACCTTCCAGGATGCCGATGGCAAGTGGGTCTTCCCCGTGGATGTCGATATCCAGGGGACCAAGGCCACCAAGATCGCCGACGGTTCCCCTGTCACGGTCGGCCCTGTCATCAAGATGTCGAAGTCCAAGAAGAATGTCGTGGATCCGGAAGGCATCATCGGCAGCTATGGCGCCGATGCCGCCCGCCTGTTCATGATGTCGGACAGCCCGCCCGACCGCGATCTGGAATGGACCGAGGCCGGGATTGACGGTGCCTGGCGCTATATCAACCGCCTGTGGCGGTTGGTGACAGAGCCGGGCTTTGCACTGCCCGCCGCTGGTGCTGCCGCCCCCAACAGCTTCGGGACCGATGCCACGGCCCTGCGTCGCGCCGCGCACAAGGCGGCGGTGGCTGTGGGTGAGGATATCGAGGGCTATCGCTTCAATAGCTCCGTCGCCAAGCTGCGCACCTTCACCAATGCCCTGGGCGACGCCCTGTCGAAGATGGCGGCCAAGGGCGAGGTGCCGACGGACGAGGCCTGGGCCGCGCGTGAGGCGCTGGAATATATGGCGCAGATCGTACAGCCCGTGATGCCGCACCTTGCCCAACAGATGTGGGAAGAGCTGGGCCATGGCGACCTCCTGGTCGACCGTACCTGGCCCGTCTCCGATGCGGCCCTGTTGGTGGATGACAGCGCCACCGTGGCCGTGCAGGTCAATGGCAAGCTGCGCGCCACCCTGACGCTCGCCCGTGACTGTGCCGAAGCCGTGGCGCGGGAGGCGGCCCTGGCCGATGTGAATGTGCAGCGGGCCATGGATGGCAAAGAGCCGCGCAAGATCATCGTGGTTCCGAACCGCATCGTGAATATTGTTGTGTGAGTTTATGGGTCGGAAGGTTGAGGCTTGGTTCAACCTTCCGGCCTGTTTCCCGCAGGTTCTTGGCTAAAGAACCGCAAATTTCTTGAACCAAGCCTCAACGAGGCGTGCCATGGCCCAGCATTTCCCCCGTCTTGCCACCGCCCTGCTGCTGGCCCTCATGCCGGCGGTGCTGGGGGCCTGCGGTTTCAAGCCGGTCTATGGCACAGCGTCCCATGACAGCGCCGTGGGCGCGGCGCTGGCCAATGTACAGATCGACCCGATCGTGGACCGCAACGGTCAGGTCCTGCGCAACAACCTGATTGACCGGTTCTATACCGATGGCCGGCCCGCCAATGCCCGCTACCGTCTGGCCGTCGCCCTGTCGGCGACGGAGGAGGAGCTGGGTATTCAGAAGGATGCGACCGCCACCCGTGCGCGGCTGCGCCTGCAGGCCAGTTACGAGCTGATCGAGATCAGCACGGGCCAGGTGGTCTATCGCACCTTCTCCCGCTCCATCGTCAGCTTTAACCTGCTGGACAGCCAGTTTGCCGTGCTGGCCACGCGTCAGGATGCCTATGATCGCGGCCTGACCGAACTCGCGGACGATATCCGCACGCGCCTGTCGCTCTATTTCGCGCGTGACAAGCAGTAAGGGGAGGGGGCGTTGAAGGTTCAGCCGAAAAACGCCGACGCCTTCGCCAAGCGCCCGCCGCCGGCCACGCGGCTGGTCCTGCTCTATGGTCCCGATGCCGGTCTGGTGCGCGAACGCGCCAAGACCGCCGCGCAATCGGCCTGTCCTGACCTGTCCGACCCGTTCCGCGGGACTGAAATGAAGGCCGATCAGGTGACCGCCGACCCGGCCCGGCTGGGTGATGAGTTGTCGGCCATGGCCCTGACGGGCGGGCGGCGCGTCGTGCGGGTGCGCGACGCCGATGACAAGCTGGCCGTGACCGTCACCGCTCTGCTGAAAAGCTTTCCTGGCGGCGACACGCTGCTGGTCATCGAAGCCGGCGAACTGGATGCCCGTTCCAAGTTGCGCAAGGCCGTGGAGGATGCAGGCGACATTGCCGGCGCCATCGCCTGCTATGTGGAGGGCGAGGAGGAGCTGGCCGGCACCATCGGTCGCATGATGGCCGACCATGGCCTGCAGATCGATCCCGACGCCCGCGACTGGCTGGCCGGCAATCTGGTGGGTGACCGCTCCATGGCGCGGGGAGAGATCGACAAGCTGGCGCTCTACATGCTGGGGCAGAAGCGGGTGACGCTGGAGGATGCGCGCGCGATCATCGGCGCCTGGGCCGCGCTTGACCTGGATGAACCGGCCCAGGCGGCGGCGGGTGGCGATATGGCGGAGGTGGACCGGTCTTTACGCCGTCTCTATGCCGACGGGACCGCCACGGTTGCCATCCTGCGGGCCGCCCAGCGCTATTTCCAGCGCCTGCACATGGCCGTGGCCCATGTGGCCAAGGGGCAGACCCCGCAGGCCGCCGTAAAGGCCCTGCGCCCGCCCGTTTTCTTCAAGCTGGAACCCATCCTGACAGCCCAGATCCGTAACTGGACCCTGCCCAAGCTGCATCAAGCCCTGGACCGGCTGCAGGAAGCGGAGGCGGAGTGCAAACGCACCCATATGCCGGATGAAACCATCTGTTCGCGCGCCTTCTTCCAACTGGCGCAGTTGGCGCGGCGGCCCAACTGATCCCCTGAACTGGCGATGGAGAGCACCCCCATGAACAT
>JAEMSB010000589.1 GCA_016463045.1 Niveispirillum sp. | reverse complement strand
CGGTGGTGGAGGTGGCGGACCTGTCGCCCCTGTCGCCGGCGCTGGGCGTGGCTGTGGCGGGTGGCGTAACGGCCCGGCTGAAAAGCCCCGGTCCCGACACGATGACGCTGGAAATGGTGGCGGACGGGCTGACCATGGATGGGTTGCGGCTAATCGATACGCGCCTGGACGCGCGGCTGTCGGGCCTGCCCAAGGCGGCGAAGGGCCGGATTGATCTGGCCAGCAGCCTGAACGGGCAGCGCATCGCCCTGGGCAGCGAGCTGTCACAGACGGGTTCCACCCTGTCGCTGGCCGGGATCGAGGCGGTGATCGGACTGAACCGGTTCAATGGCGATCTGTCGCTGGATACCGGCACGGGGTTAGCGGCGGGTCGGCTGACCGGTACCGTGCCCGACCTGGGCATCCTGGCTTTCATCGCGGGGGACGAGGTCTGGGGCAATGGCACCCTCAATATCGCGCTGAACCATGAAAAGGGCCGGCAGTTCGCGGATGTGAAGGCCGATTTCAAGGAAATCTGGCGACGCTGGCATGGGCAGAAGGTGGCTTCCATCGCCCTGTCGGCGCGCCTGAACGGGACGGAGAAGGTGCCCAGCGTTGATGCGGGCTTTACCGTTACCGGTGTCGATGCCGGGACCCTGGACCTGGACAAGATTACAGGCGCGGCGCGCGGGCCGCTGTCCGCCGTTTCCCTGTCCTTCGACCTGTCGGGCAGGCGCGGGTCGGCGCCGGTGCGCCTGTCCATTGCGGGGCAGCTGGCGACGGGGGCCAAGGACGCGATCACGCGGGTCGGGCTGGGCACCCTGTCAGGCGCCTATGGTGATACGGAATTCCGGCTGGCCAATCCCGCCACCCTGTCCTTTGGCGAGGGTGTGGTGGGCGTGCAGGGCCTGGTGGTTCTGGCCGGTGATGCGCGGGTGGAGGTGACGGCAGACCTGTCGCCCAGGGCGCTGGGCGGGCAGGTGTCGCTGACCAAGCTGCCGCTCAATTGGGTGCGCCTGATCGATCCGACCCTGACGCTCTATGGCCATCTGGATGGCACGGCCAGCCTGTCGGGCACCGTGGCCGATCCCAAGGGTGTGATGTCGCTGAAACTGTCGGAATTTGCGCTGGCCCCGCAGGTCCTGAAAGGACCGTCGCCGCTGGGCGCCACCCTGACTGCCGATTGGCAGAAGGGGCGTGTGGCGCTGAATGCCAGGATCGATAGCGCAGGGTCGGGTGTTGGCCTGTCGGCGCGTGCCGACCTGCCGCTGGAAATGCGCGGATCGGCCACCAGTATTGCGGTGCCGACCGACAAGCCGGTCAGCGGCCGGCTGGAGGGCAATGTGGCGCTGCGCCGGCTGAACGATCTGCTGGCGACGACGGGTGACCGGCTGGGCGGGCAGATGGTGCTGGACCTGACCTTGGGCGGCACCCTGGCTGACCGGCAACTGACGGGCAGTGTCATGCTGAACAATGCCCGTTATGAGAATCAGCGCTGGGGCACGCAGATCACCGATATCGAGGCGGTGTTGAAGGGTGATCCCGAAGGGCTGGTGATCGACCGGTTTGAGGGCAAGACGCCGGGCGGCGGCACCGTCACCCTGGCCGGCAGTGTCGGCCTGCGCCCCGAACGCGGCGACCGGCAGATCGACCTGCGCCTGACCGCGAAAAAGGCCAAGCTGGCCGGGATCGACATGGTGGAGGCGGTGGCCGGCGCAGACATCACCGTCACCGGCAAGCCGACGCAGATGATGATCGCGGGACGCGTGGATGTGGCCAATGCCCATATCCGTATCCCCGACAAGCTGCCGCCCACGGTGGTGGAGGTGAAGGTGGTGGAGATCAACCATCCCCGCCGCATCGCCCCGCCGGGTGCCGTCAGCAGCGCCAATGCCAAGGCGGAGGGAGAGGTGCCGCCGGCGGTCATCATTGGCCTTAATATCGATGTGGAGGCGCCCAACCAGATTTATGTCGGGGGCCGTGGGCTGGATGCGGAACTGAAAGCGTCGCTTAAACTGCGCGGGACCGCGGATCTGCCGCTGCTGTCGGGGGAGGTGTCGCTGGTCAAGGGTGAGATGGGGCTGCTGGGCCAGACCTTCACCCTGTCGCGGGCCAATGTCACCTTTCTGGGCGATGGCACCTTCGACCCCTCGCTGGATGTGGAGGCGCGCACGCAGCGTGGTGACCTGACCGCCATCGTTGCCGTCACGGGCCGCCCGTCAAAGCCGACGGTGAAACTGTCGTCACAGCCGCCCTATCCCGAGGACGAGGTGCTGGCCCGGCTGCTGTTCAACCGCGGGGCGGGGCAGTTGTCGGCGCTGGAGGCGGTGCAGTTGGCACAGTCGGCGGCTCAATTGTCGGGCCTGTTCGGCGGGGGGCCTGGCTTTGTCGACAATGTGAAACGCTCGCTCGGCGTGGACCGGCTGGAGTTCCGGGGCAGCGAGGATGGCACGGGGGCCGGCACCGTGGCCGCCGGCCGCTACATCGGCGATAACATCTATATCGGGGTGGAGCAGGAGCTGGGCACCGGGCAGAGCAAGGCGACCGTTGAATATGGCATCACCGACCATATCAAGGCGCGTGGCGAGGTCGGGACCGAAAGCAAGGTCGGTGTGCAATTCCAATGGGATTATTGAAGGGGGTGACAGTCGGCCCACCGCACCCCCAGAATGCCGCCGCATTTCATCAAGGTGGCGACGCCCATGGCCGACAGGCTTTCTCCCTTCATCGACGCGGTGCGCGCCGGCCAGTCCCTGCGCCTGACCGGCGGCGGCAGCAAGCCGGGCCTGGGC
>JAEMSB010000112.1 GCA_016463045.1 Niveispirillum sp. | reverse complement strand
CCCCGAAAGGGTGTGACACATGTCACACCCTTTCGGGGCACGCGACCCTCAAACATCATGGCAAAAACATGGCAGAACCCCCGCCGGAGGGGTCTCCGGCGGGGGTTTGACTCAAGTCGCGGAATCGGAGTCGCGTGACGTCGCTTACGCAGACAAGGCCACGGGTGCCGTCTTCAGACGCTTGGTGATCAGCTTGTTCAGCGCATGCACATAGGCGCGCGCGCTAGCGACCAGCGTATCGGCATCGGCCCCCTGACCATTCACGGTCTTGCCTTCCTCTTCCAGTCGCACGGTCACCTCGGCCTGGGCGTCGGTACCCTGGGTTACAGCATGCACCTGATAGAGCTGCAGCTTCGCTTCATGCGGGAAGGCCAGCTTCAGCGCGTTGAAGACGGCATCGACGGGACCATTGCCGAAGGCGACCACGGGCGGGATGGACTTGCCGTCAATCTCCAGTTCCAGCACGGCATGCTGCGGCCCGCGTGAGCCGGCAACGACATGCAGTGCGTGGAAACGCACGCGGTCATGCTGACGACCGACCTCATCATCCATGATGGCGATGATGTCTTCGTCGTAGATGTCCTTCTTGCGGTCGGCCAGATCCTTGAACCGACCGAACGCGTCATTCACCGCATTCTCACCCAGATCGTCATAGCCCAGTTCCTTCAGCTTGGCGCGGAAGGCGGCGCGGCCCGAATGCTTGCCCATGACCAGCGACGACCGGTTCAGACCCACCGATTCCGGGGTCATGATCTCATAGGTTTCGGCATGCTTCAGCATACCGTCCTGATGGATGCCGCTTTCATGGGCGAAGGCATTCGCCCCCACGATGGCCTTGTTGGGCTGCACCTGGAAACCGGTGATGGTGGAAACCAGGCGGGAAATGCGGGTGATATGTTCGGTCTTGATGCCGGTGGTGCAGCCGATCAGGTCATGACGAGTGCGCAGCGCCATCACGATCTCTTCCAGCGACGCATTCCCCGCCCGCTCGCCCAGGCCATTGATGGTGCATTCCACCTGACGAACGCCGACACCGATACCCGCCAGGGAGTTGGCGACGGCCAGGCCCAGGTCATTATGGCAATGGACGGAGAAGATGGCCTTGTCGGAATTGGGGACGCGGGTCATCACGTCCTTGAACATGGCAGCATATTCTTCGGGCAGGGCATAGCCGACCGTGTCGGGGATATTGATGGTGGTGGCACCGGCCTTAATGGCCGCCTCCACCGTGCGGCACAGGAAATCGCGGTCAGAGCGGGAGCCATCCTGGGCCGACCATTCGACATCGTCGGTCAGGTTACGGGCATAGCCGACATAATCGATGGTGCGCTGCAACACCTCCTCTTCCGTCATCTTCAACATGTAATTCATGTGGACGGGGCTGGTGGAGATGAAGGTGTGGATGCGCTTGCGCTGTGCCAGCTGCAACGCCTCTGCGGCACGGTCGATATCGGCGCGGGCCGTGCGGGCCAAGGCTGCGATGGTGGCATTCTTCACGGTGCGGGCCACTTCGCGCACGGCCTCAAAGTCACCGTTCGACGCGATGGGGAAACCGGCCTCGATCACGTCGACGCCCATTTCCTCCAACACGGTGGCGATGCGCAGCTTTTCATCCAGATTCATGGAACAGCCGGGCGCCTGCTCGCCATCGCGCAGGGTGGTGTCGAAAATGATGACGCGGTTGCTGTCGCGGGTGATGCTCATGTCCTGGTCCCTTGCGGCACGTCGGGTGCGGTCCTGTCAGGGACACCGCACCGATTTTGATCGATGAAATATATGGCATCTGCGGCGCCGGTCCGGCGCCTCCTCCCCTGATCGCGGGCCGTACCGCGGCGAAGGCGGCACGACATCGGGCGCTCAGGGGGTGATTAGTCGTAGGGTGGCGGCCAGGACAAGGCGACCGCGACGAATGGACGATGCAGACAGGCCGACGGCGCGGGCGGTGAGGCCCGTGCTGTTCTGCTGTTCCGTCATCTGGTCTGCCGCCATCACGGGGGGACCGTCCATCCGTAAAAGGTTGCAAGCGACGGCGAACCCACTGGGAACACCGACAGCTCGTTTCATGTTTCGGTTTTAAGGCGAAATCACCGACGCGGCAAGAACCTTCATAGGGAAAGAAATGCAAAGGCTCCATGCGGGACTGGCTTGGGTGCGGCGCAATATGGGCATGTGCTCTCCTGCCCTCGACATTGACAGAAGACACCCCATTGTCTAGCGATGGGGCGGGTTCCGCTCCCAAGCAGAAGGCCAGGTAGATGAATTTCCTCAGCGCGATCGGCCGTGCCACCCTGACCTTCCTGGAGGCGACGGGGCGGCTGGCCCTGTTCACCCTCACGGCCCTGGCCCATTGCCTGCGCCCGCCCTTCTATTTCCGGCATATTGGCCGGCAGATGCTGGAGATCGGCTATTACAGCCTGCCCGTCGTCGGCCTGACCGCCGTGTTCACGGGCATGGTGCTGGCGCTGCAAAGCTATTCCGGCTTCTCCCGCTTCTCCGCCGAAAGCGCCATCGCCACCGTCGTGGTGCTGTCGATCACGCGCGAACTGGGGCCGGTTCTGGCCGGGCTGATGGTGGCGGGCCGCATTGGCGCTGCCATGGCCGCGGAACTGGGCACCATGCGGGTGACGGAGCAGGTGGACGCGCTGACCACGCTCTCCACCAATCCTTATAAATATCTGGTGGTGCCGCGCCTGATCGCCGGTACCACCATGCTGCCCATCCTGGTGATGGTGGCTGATATCATCGGCGTGTTCGGCGGCTATCTGGTGGCCGTCTACCGGCTGGGTTTCAATGCTTCCAGCTATATCAACAATACCTGGCAGTATCTGGAATTCATGGATGTGGTATCCGGCTTGGTGAAGGCTGCGGCGTTCGGCTTCGTCATCTCGCTGATGGGCTGCTACCACGGCTATAATTCGCGCGGCGGCGCGCAGGGCGTGGGGGCCGCCACCACCAATGCCGTGGTGTCCGCCTCCATCCTTATCCTGGTCATGAACTACCTGCTGACGGGGATCTTCTTCTCATGACGATGGCACCCTTGGAACTGACGCAGGATATGGATGTGCCGAAGATCTCGCTGAAAGGCGTGAAAAAGGCGTTCGGGCCCAAGGTGGTGCTGGACGGCGTCGATCTGGATATCCAGCGCGGCGAAAGCGTGGTGATCATCGGCGGCTCGGGCACCGGCAAGTCGGTGCTGCTGAAAAGCATCCTGGGCATCCTTCAGCCCGACGCCGGCACCATCCGTATCGATGGGGAGGATACGACCCATATCACGGGCCGCGACCGTGAACGCGCCAGGGCCAAGTTCGGCATGCTGTTCCAGGGGGCCGCCCTGTTCGACAGCCTGCCCGTCTGGGAAAACGTGGCGTTCGGCCTGATGCAGGGGCAGCGCGTGGGCCGGAAGGAGGCACGGGAGCGTGCCGTCGCCACCCTGGGTGCCGTCGGCCTGGGCCCTGATGTCGCCAACCTGTCCCCCTCCGAACTGTCGGGCGGCATGCAGAAGCGCGTGGGCCTGGCCCGCGCCATCTGCACCAACCCGGAGATCATCTTTTTTGACGAGCCGACCACGGGCCTGGACCCCATCATGGCCGATGTCATCAATGACCTGATCGTGAAATGCGTGAAGGATCTGGGCGCCACCGCACTTTCCATCACGCATGACATGGCCAGCGCCCGCAAGATCGCCGACCGTATCGCCATGCTCTACAAGGGCAAGCTGATCTGGGTGGGCCCGGTGTCGGAGATCGACAATAGCGGTAACGCCTACGTCGATCAGTTCATCCATGGCCGCGCCGAAGGCCCGATCCAGATGCAGATCCGGGCGTTTTAAGGTTCCCCGGACACCATTTCCTCACTTCTTCGGCACGTTGCCCCGCAGCGGGATGAACGGCATGCCCGCCACATCCATGGCGGCGTCCACCATATCGTCATCCTTACGGTCGAACAGCTGGAGCAGCAGGTTATCCATGGCCCGCTCCTCCGACTGCCCGCATTCCGCATAGATGCGGCCCAAGGCTTCGGTCTGGAACGCGTCGCGCCCCTCCGCACCCCCGCGATAGCCGAGCGTCTTGGCCACCCGCATCGCCACCTGGAAGGGCGCGAACAGGTGTTTGGGCACATGGGCATGGTCCAGCAGGGCCTTCATGCCATCCCATTTGCCGTCCAGCAGCAGGGCCGTGGCATTGGCCTTGCGCACGCGCGACTTGGTGGAAATCCCTGCCGCGAAGAAATCGAAATCCCCGGCGCAGAGCGTGCGCAGCAGCAGGGGGACGCTGAGCCGTCCCTGCTCATGCAGATGCACGGCCAGGGCATCGCCATCCATGCCGGGCTTGGATAGGGGCCGCAGCAGGGCCAGGGTAGCGGAGTCCCGCCCATGCGCCGCCAGTTCGGCGGCAATCACGGGCGACAGCCGGTGCCGTTCCACCAGATGGGCCCGCACCTTGTCCGACACATGCGCCACCAGCCGCTCCACCACACTGGCTGGCAGCGTCGCGCGCCCGGCCAGCGGTTCGGCCACCAGCGGCACATGGGCATAGCGGTCGGCCAGGGACAGCAGCGAGGCATCGGACAGTGCCGCCCCCTCATTCCCGGCCAAGGTCGCAACCACGGCCAGATTACCAACCGCCGCCAGGGCACCCGACACCGCCTCTGACAAGGTCTGACGGGCGGCGATGGCCATCTGCTTATCGGCCCGCCCCTGCCCGATCACTTCCAGCAGCAACGCATCGCCCACCGCCTCCCCATGCCGCAGCAGGGGAAAGGCAACGGAGGTAACGTCCAATGCCAGGTCGCGGGCCAAACCGTCGGATAGAAACGGGCTGTTATAGATCTGCCAGGCCACCGCCTCGCGCACCTGTTGTACCGCGTCATGGGCCAGACGGTGCAGGAGATCCTGCACCAGCGCTTGGCCGGACTCGGCCAGAACTGCCTGCTCCGCCGTGCGCAACAGTTTGGACAGCATCTGGATACGGGCCTCGGGGGAGCGGTCCTGCGCCAGTTGATCGACATCAGCAGGGGTCAGGGCCGTCGGCTTGTCATGTTTCATCCTAGACCTCCCCACCGGCCAGCACCGGGTCGGCATCGATCGCATCGGCACGGATCACATCCGCCCAGGATTGCTCCAGCCGATTGAGAAGGCGGTAGGCGGCCATCAGGTCGGCCTCCCCCTCCCCATCGCGGGCCAGTGCCAGGACATGGCCCATCTCCACCCGCCGCAATTCACGGCACAGCGCCATACCGGCATCGGTCAGGCACAGCCGCGCCGATCTGCGGTCATCCTGCGGCCCCGGCCCCTGCACCAGACCGGCTTGCACCAGCGCGCGCAGATTACCGGCCGCCGCCGCACCCAAATAATGGCCCCGTTCGATCAGTACCTGCACAGTTGGGCTGCTATCGCCGATGGTCAGCAGCATCAGCCCCTGCACCGGCGTGACATGGGCGCTCTGAAGCCGCTCCAGCTCGATCCGGACCACGTCCAGGAACCGGCGGTGCAGCCGTTCCAGCAGGCGGGGAAGATCGTGGATACCCGCAAACGGGGCCGGCATCCCGCAGCCCGTCCGTTCCACATCCACACCATCGCCCAATCGCCCCTCCCCGTCCATGCAGCCGGCATCGGCGGCCAGAGTAGCACCCAGGCTTCAGGAGCCGCAAAAACAAAGGCCGGTCCCCGCGAAAGGCGGGGCCGGCCTTACCCATGTCCAATCGCAGCAGCGATGGATCAGCGGGGCGCGTTCTCACCCGGCTTGTTCTCGGTCAGCTTGGGATCGGCCGCCGCCTCTTCCTCACCTTCCTTCAGGCCCTTCTTGAAGGCCTTCACGCCCTTGGCCATGTCACCCATGACGTTCGGAAGCTTGCCCGCGCCGAAAACCAGCAGCACGACGACAAGAACGATGATCCAGTGCCAGAGGCTCATGGCGCCCATGGAAATTCTCCAGTTTGACGGCCCGCTTAAACGCGACGCCTTACAGATAGGAAATCCGCAGCCGGTTTGAAAGATATATCCGCGACAGATTGTGGATCAGGCCTGTCCACGCATCTCAAAACGCACTTCCAGCCTCTGGCGCTCACGCTCGCGGCGCATGGCTTCGGCGGGATGCGGGGGGCGGCCTTCATCGGGATGATAGCGCAGACCAGCGGCATAACGCAGCGCCGACTGTTCGAACAGGCCCGGCGGCACGGCCTCCACGACCCGCACATCCTGTGGCGCGCCATCATTGCCGATTCGAAACTCGACAATGACACGGCCTTCGCGCCGAAGACGCAGGGCGCGTTCGGGATATTGCAGCCGGGGGCGGAAAGTGGGTTCCATATCCGACATGGTGCGTCCAGGGATTCCCGGCGGCAATGTCACCGGGGGACGTGGAAAACGGCGTGTCTTCCGCGCGGATGACAGGGAGACATGCGAAAAGGGCGGTCGGTAGCCGACCGCCCCCTCTGGCTTACTTCGCCTTGGCGGCGTTCAGCAGGTACAGACGGGCCATATCGGCCGGACCGTCCGTGGCCTTGATGGCCTTGGCGGTGGCTTCGGCCTTGGCCTTCTGGCCGGCGTCAAGATAGTAGGTCACCAAACGCAGACGGGCATCGTCGGGGTTCTTCAGATTGCCCTTGGCGATGGCAGCCTCGGCCAGGGTGATGGCCTTGTCGAACTGGCCATAGCCGGCATAGGCCTCGGCAACGCGCAGGATCGGACCGGCATTGGGACCGGCCAGGGCTTCGGTTTCGGTCTGGGCCAGAGCCTTCTTGTCGTCGGCGACCTGCTTGGCTGCCACGTCCTTCAAACGCTTCTGGCGTTCTGCTTCCGGACCCGTACCCAGCAGACCGGCGGCATAGCCCTTGTCGATGATGGCCTGGGCTTCACCGGGGTTGCCAGCCTGCAAAGACAGCTGCGCCATTTCCATGACATCGCCGGCAGTGTCCAGCAGACCGATCTTGTTCATCAGGCGATAGCTGTCCAGCGCCAGACGGTCACGGGCGAAGCCCGGCTTGCGCTGCGTACGCAGCAGCAGGTCCAGCCAGTAGTCGCGCTTGGGATAATAGCGCACCAGCTTTTCCAGCGCGCCCATGTAGCCGGCTTCGTTCTTGCTCTCATTGTTGGCGGCGGCCAGCAGCTGCAGGTCCTTCTCATCCGGCGTGCCGCCGGACTTCTCAACCGCCGAAATCTTGGCGCTGACTTCCTTGATGGCGTTCGGATAATCCTTGCCCAGATAGTAGGACTGCAACAGCAGGGTACGCATGTTGGCGTCGTTGCCACCACCCGTGAAATACTTCTGGGTCCAGGTGATCGCCTTGGTGTAGTTGCGCTGCTGATAATAAGCCTGCGCAAGCGCCTGCGTGAAGGTCAGCTGCTGGGCGGCGGGGAAGCGGCCCGTGGCGAACACGGCTTCAAACGACTTTTCAGCCGTGTCCAGTTCGCCAGCCTGATAGGCGGCGATGGCGCGCATCTGCTCGACCATGAAGTCTTCGAACGGGGTCTTGTCGGCGACCGCGTCGGCTTCTTTGATCTTGGCCAGGGCGTCCTTGAACTTCTTGCCCTTCATCAGCTCCTGAGCGGCCGTCAGCGGCTCGCCCACTTCTTTGCGGACGGTATCACCGGCCGGGGCCTTCTCCTTCTTCTCACCGCCAGCCTTCTGCGCAAAGGCCTCGGACGGTGCCATCACGGCGGCGAAGGAGCCAAAGGCCAGGGCCGAACCCAGCAGGGCGGCGGTAAAAAGACGAGTGCGGATCATTGTCTCTATCTCGGTATCGGTCGCACAGGATCGCGTGTCTCTTCGCGATGGGTCCCGTCCGACGGGTTGTCTTACGGCCAGCCATCTGGCCGCATGTCCATGCAATCAGGTCAAGTAGGCAGGTTTAAGGCGGACCTGTGAAGGTCCGCCTTTCCCCTATCATCTGGTACCGATCAGTCCATGAACTGTTCGTTACCGACCATGCCGATCTTGTTCAGGCCAAGCCGCTGAGCGGACGCCAGAACAGCCGCCACGTACTTGTACTTCACCAGCTTGTTCGGACGCAGGTGCACTTCCGGCTGCGGCTGCTGCGCGGCCTTGAGCGTCATCTGCTGTTCCATTTCCTCACGGCTGTTCAGAACGGTGCCGTTCCAGATCACGGTACCATCGAAGTCAACTTCGATGGTGATGACCTCAGGTTCGACCACGTTCGTCTGCGGCGGGGGCGGACCCGCCGGCATATCCAGCTTCACCGCGTGGGTCTGCACCGGAATGGTGATGATGAGCATCACCAGCAACACCAGCATCACGTCGATCAACGGCGTGGTGTTCATTTCCGGCGTGACCGACCCATCCTCGGGGCCTGGTCCAACACTCATGCCCATGGGGGCCTCCTATCCTTCATTCCCGACGGGGGGAAGGCTGAGCGTCAACGCTTGACGTTCAGCGCCCCGGCAGGAGGCTCGGTGATAAAGCCGATCTTGAGGATGCCAGCCCGCTGGCAGGTCACGACGACCTTGCCAACGAACTCGTACCGCCCTTCCTTGTCACCACGAATGTGGATCTCAGGCTGCGGAACCAGCACCGCCACTTCCTTCATCCGCTCGAACAGCGCGTTGTAATCCGGCAACTGGGCAGCATTCCAATAAATGTTGCCGTCCGGATCGACACCGATCGTCACGTTTTCCGGCTTTGTCACAGTCACCACGTTCGACTCCTCAGGGAGCTTCACGGGAATGGTCTGGATGGCAGCAGGAATGGTCAGCAGGAAGATGATCAGCAGAACGAGCATCACGTCCACCAGCGGCGTCGTATTGATTTCCGACACCACTGAGTCTTCGCCACTATTGGCGGGGCCGACGCTCATCCCCATGGTTAGGCGCTCCGGCCGGTCTTGGCCTTCTGACCGGCGATCAGCAGGGCATGCAGATCGGCGGAGAAGTTGCGCAGACGGTCCATGACCAGCTTGTTACGACGGGTCAGCCAGTTGTAGGCCAGCACGGCGGGAACGGCGACGGCCAGACCGATGGCGGTCATGATCAGCGCTTCACCGACGGGACCGGCGACCTTGTCGATCGAAGCCTGACCGGACAGACCGATGGCCACCAGAGCGTTCAGAATACCCCACACCGTACCGAACAGACCGATAAACGGAGAGGTCGAGCCGACCGAAGCCAGGAAGGACAGGCCGCCCTGCAGACGGGCGTTCACGGCGTCGACCGAACGCTGCAGGGACATGGTCACCCACTCGTGCAGGTCGATATGGTCGGTCAGGGCGCCGTCATGATGCTCGGTCGCACGCAGGCCGTCTTCGACAATCCCGCGGAAAGCCGAATTTTCCTTCAGGCGGGAAGCGCCTTCAGTGACCGACGACGCAGTCCAGAAGTTCTTCTCAGCGAACGTGGCCTGCGACATCAGCTTGGACTGTTCGATCAGCTTGGTGACGAAGATGTACCAGGTGCCGGCCGACATGATCAGCATCAGGACCAGGGTGCTCTTCGCGACCAGATCACCGTGATCGATGATGGCCTTCAGGCCGTACGGGTTGGTGGTCGCCTCCGGGGCGGCTTCGGCGGCCGGGGCAGCAGCTTCGGCAGCCGGAGCGGCAGCGGTGTCGGCGGCCGGAGCAGCCGGAGCCTCGGTCGTGGCGGCCGGAGCCGGCTCGGCCGGGGTCGTGGACTGGGCGAAGACCGGGGCCGACAACGTGGCGGCAACGGCGGCGGCGGCGGCGAGGCGGCTGATGCCCGCCAGGGTGAACAGCTTGTTCATCGTAGCTCTGCTTTCAGACTTACGTGTTTCGATTATCGGTCGATGCGAGAGGATCAACGCGCATCTTCAAGGCGGAAGGTGAGCGGGACCATGCTCGGAATCCAGGCGCCCTGGGGCTTGCCATCGACGGTCGGCGGATCGCACTTCCACCGGCCACGCTTGGCTTCCTTCATCCAGGCCTGATCCAGGCGTTCGAAGCCGCTCGACTTTTCGATCGTGGCGTCGGAGATACGGCCGTCCGCGTTGCAATAAAGACGCATCACAGTCGTGCCAGCTTCTTCCAGACGGATCGACTGAGCAGGATACTCAGGCCGGTTCTTCGCGAGGCTCTTCACATCAATCTTGCCACCCGTCGGCGGGGCCGGCGGAGCAGCCGGGGCTGGACGGCCCGGCGGCTGAACAACCGGCGGACGTTCTGCCGTCGTCGTCTGGATCGCGTTGGCTGCCGGCGGCGGCTGCGCGATCTGAATTTCCGGCGGCGGAATGAACGGCGG
>JAEMSB010000111.1 GCA_016463045.1 Niveispirillum sp. | reverse complement strand
GACCATGCTGATCGGCTCCTCCTCCTGGACGGATGATGAGGAAATTGCCGAGACCTATACCCAGCGCAAAAGCTTCGCCATCAACCGCAAGGGTAAAACCAGCCATCAGGCTGCCGTGCTGGACTCCATCCTCAGCGATGTGGACATGGCCTATCAGAACCTGGACTCGGTCGAGGTTGGGGTCACCACCATCGAACATTATTTCGATACGCTGGGCGGCCTGACCAAGGCTGTGTCACGTGCCAAGGGCGATGCCGCCCTGCCGGTCTTCATCTCTGACCAGACCCAGGGCGAGGGCAAGGTCCGTACGCTCGGCGAACAGGTGGCGCTGGAAACCCGTACGCGCACCCTGAACCCGAAATGGTTCGAGGGCATGTTGAAACATGGCTACGAGGGCGTGCGCCATATCGAGGCGCAGGTGACCAACACGCTGGGCTGGTCGGCCACGGCGGGTGGCATCGACCCCTGGGTCTATCAGCAGATGACCGAGACTTTCGTGCTCGACCCTGAGATGCGCCAGCGTCTGTCGAGCCTTAATCCCGCCTCTACGGCCCGCGTCGCGGCCCGGTTGATGGAGGCGCATGAGCGCAATTACTGGCAGCCGGACACAGAAACCCTCAATGCCCTGCGTCGGGCGGGCGAGGAACTGGAAGACCGTCTGGAAGGCGTGGCAAGGGAGGCTGCCGAATGAACATTCAAATCAATACCCGTAGCGTGGAACAGGATGCACGGCTGGTTCAGTCGCTGCGCGAGCGCGCGGACGGGGAGGGCAGCGTCCAGGTCCATCTCGATCCCACCATGGAGATCGACGGGGCCAAGGTCTTCGCCGTCTATGGCAAGGGCGGGATCGGCAAATCCACCACCTCCTCCAACTTGGCCGTCGCCTTTTCAAAGCTGGGTAAGCGCGTGCTTCAGATCGGCTGCGATCCCAAGCATGACTCAACCTTCACCCTGACCAAAAGCCTGATCCCCACCGTCATCGACGTGCTGGAGAAGGTGGGGTTCCATTCCGAGGAGTTGCGGCCCGAGGATTACATGGTCCAGGGCTATAACGGCGTGCAGTGCATCGAGGCGGGTGGGCCGCCGGCGGGTACGGGCTGTGGCGGCTATGTCGTGGGGCAGACCGTCAAGCTGCTGAAGGAACATCACCTGCTGGACGATACCGACGTCGTGATCTTCGACGTGCTGGGCGATGTCGTCTGCGGTGGCTTCGCGTCGCCGTTGCAGCATGCCGAACGGGCCGTGATCGTGGCGGCCAATGATTTCGACAGCATCTTCGCCATGAACCGCATCGTGGCGGCAATCAAGGCCAAGTCGAAGAATTACGAAGTGAGGCTGGGCGGCGTGATTGCCAACCGGTCGCGGGAGACGGACCAGATCGATCGCTACAACGCCGCCATCGGCCTGAAGCGTCTGGCCCATATCCCGGACAGCGATCAGGTGCGCCTCAGCCGCCTGAAGAAAAGCACCCTGTTCGAAATGGGTGACAGCCCGGAGATCGTGGCCATTCAGCAGGAATATCTGAAACTGGCCGAAACGCTGTGGGCGGGGACGCCGGGGCTGCTGGTGGAGCCGATGAAGGACCGGCAGATCTTTGATTTCCTTGGGTTCGAGTGACAGGGAGCCCGCGATGACGCATGTCGATCACATACGCCGGACCGGAGAGATCGAACATTACTTCGATCGCACGGCACTGGACGCCTGGAAGAAGCTGACCGGTGAGCAACCGGTCAGCGGCATCCGCGCGACCGTCCGCCGGGGCCGGGACACCATGCGCCGGATTCTGATGGGCCTGCTGCCGAAGGACCTGACGGGCTGGCGTATTCTGGATGCCGGTTGCGGATCTGGCGTGATGTCGCTGGAACTGATGGACCGTGGTGCCGATGTTCTGGGCATCGACCTGTCGGCACAGATGGTGGAATTCGCCCGTCAGCGCGCGGCGGAGCATCGCCCTGCTGGCGCCCATCCAGGCACGGTGCGCTTCGACAGCGGCGACATGCTGGATGCGCGCCATGGCCGGTTCGATGCCGTGATGGCCATGGATGTGCTGATTCATTATGAGGCCGCGCACGCGACGCGCGTGCTGGAACAGCTGGCGGCGCGCACCGACCGCAAGATGGTTTTCACGCTGGCGCCGGGCTCGCGCTTCCTGCGCACCATGCTGGCGGCAGGCCGTGCCTTCCCGCGCGGCAACCGCTCTCCTTCCATCTATCCGGTGGATACTGACGATCTTGTCGCCAACCTCGTTGCCGGCTCGGACATGGCGGGTTGGCTGGTGGGGCGGACGGAACGCGTTTCCATCGGTTTCTACAAATCCCAGGCCATGGAGGTCTTCCGGCCATGAGCATGGGCGCCGCCAACCGCAGGATTATCGGGCTCTGGCAAAAGCTGGGGACCCGTTACATGCCGTTCGCGGATGCGGCGTCCATGGAGATGCCGCTGTCGCGCCTGCTGCGGCTGGCTCTGTTCCAGATCTCGGTGGGCTGCGTCATGGTGCTGCTTAACGGCACCTTGAACCGTGTGATGATCGTGGAACTGAGTGTGCCGGTGGAACTGGTATCCGCAGCCATCGCCATCCCGGTCCTGGCTGCGCCGTTGCGCCTGTTCTTCGGTTACCGGTCTGATGCCCATCGCTCCGTCCTTGGCTGGCGGCGCGTGCCCTATGTCTGGCTGGGCAGCCTGTTGCAGTTTGGGGGGCTGGCCATCATGCCGTTCGCCCTGCTGCTGCTGCAGTCGCAGACGGTGGGGCCGGAATGGGCGGGCGCGGTCGGTGCCTTCGGTGCCTTCATGCTGACCGGCTTTGGCATGCATATGTCACAGACGGCGGGTTTGGCGCTGGCCAGTGATCTGGTCCCCGCGGAAAAGCGTCCGCGTGTGGTCGCCTTGCTATATGTCATGCTGCTGGTCGGCATGATCGGGGCGTCTGCCTTCTACTCCGTGGCTTTGGTGGATTTCTCCGCCATGCACCTGATCCAGGTGATCCAGGGGACAGCGGTTTTCACCATCGTCCTCAATGTCATTGCCATCTGGAAGCAGGAGGCCCGCAACCCCGCCCGGGTCGCCGAACGCGGCACGCGCGCTGGCTTCTGGGACGCGCTTGCCCAGTATCGCAGCGATGCCGGAACGGTGCGCCTGCTGCTGGCGGTTGCAGTCGGGTCGGCGGCCTTCTCCATGCAAGATATACTGCTGGAACCCTACGGTGGTGAAATCCTTGGCATGTCGGTGGGGCGTACGACCCTGCTGACCGGATTCTGGGCGATGGGAACAATGGCTGGTTTCGCCTGGGCCGCCAAAAGCCTGGGCCGGGGCGGGGAGATGTACCGCATCGCCGCGCGCGGCCTGCTGATCGGGATCAGCGCCTTTTCGGTGATCATCATGGCGGAGCCGCTGGAAATTCACAGCCTGTTCTATCTGGGTGCTGCCGGTGTCGGGCTGGGGGGCGGGCTGTTCTCCGTTGGCACGCTGCTGGGGGCCATGGCGGTATCGGCGCGTTCGGAAAGCGGCATCGTGGTCGGTGCCTGGGGTGCGGTGCAGTCCACAGCCATGGGCTGCTCCCTGCTGGCGGCGGGTCTGATCAAGAACGGTGTGAACGCGCTGGCGCTGGATGGGCGCCTGGGTGAGGCGATGACGACCCGCGCTGCCGGCTATCTCACTGTCTACAGTCTTGAAATCGTACTGCTTTTCGTCTGTCTGGCAGTGATCGGCCCCTTGACGGGCCTGCGCTACCGGGCGGTGGGTTCTGGTGACATGCGTTTGGGCCTGGCGGAGATGCCCGGCTGAACGCCGGCGCAAGCGCCATCAACTGGAGGGACAAAAATGACCGGTTCTCTCGGCGGCAGCCTTGATGTGGCGCAGATGGTGCTTTACGCCTTCTGGCTCTTCTTTGCGGGCCTTCTCTGGTATCTGCGGCAGGAGGACCGGCGGGAAGGCTACCCGCTGGAGGAGGATGCGACGGGACGGTACAACAAGAACCCGTTCCTGTTCATTCCCCCGAAAAAGACCTTCGTTTTGCCGCATGGTCAGGGTGCCAAGCAGGTGCCGGACTTTGTGCGCGACACGCGCCCCCTGTCGGCCAAGCGTTTTGCTAAGGCACCGGGTTCTCCGATCGAGCCGCTGGGCAACCCGCTTCTGGCTGGCATCGGTCCTGGTTCTTGGGCGGAGCGGGCGGAACATCCTGATATGACGGCCCATGGTGATCCGCGCATCGTGCCGTTGCGCACAGCCGCCGGCTTTGCGATTGCCGAGGGCGAAACCGATCCGCGTGGCCTGTCCGTCGTCGCCTGCGATGGCAAGGTGGCGGGCACCGTTGCCGATGTCTGGGTGGACCGGTCAGAGCATCTGATCCGCTATTACGAAGTGGCTGTCGGTGCGCGCCACGTGCTGCTGCCCAACAACTTCGTTGTGATCCAGACGGGTCGCGGTAACCGGCGTCAGCTTTATGTTCACGCGGTCACCGCGGCGCAGTTCGCGGACGTGCCGGCCACGGCGCAGGATGGGATCGTGACCCTGCGTGAAGAAGACAAGATCGCCGCCTATTTCGGTGCCGGTCTTCTGTACGCCGTCAGTGACAGACAGGAGTCGCTGCTGTGAAACAGTTCATTGCCCGCGAACATGAGATTGAGCCGATCCCCGGCCTGCCGGGGTATTTGCCGGCAGGTGAGGAGATCCTCTGGCAGGGGCGTCCCTCCGCCCGGCTGGTGGCCAAGCATGTACTCAAAAGCAACTGGATCGGCGGCTATTTCGTCATCCTGGGCCTGTGGGCGGCCGCTGCCGGTATGGCTGATGGCCAGCCGCCGGGTGGCATCCTGTTCTCTGTCGCTGTCCTGATCGGTCTGGCGGCGCTGGCGCTTGGACTGCTGGAATTGTTCGCCTGGGCGGTGGAGCGGACGACGCTTTACACCGTCACCAGCGAAAGGGTGGTGATGCGGTTCGGTGTCGCCTTGTCGATGACCCTCAATCTGCCCTTCAGCCAGATTGATACGGTGGCGCTGGGCCGTTTGGGCGGTAAGGCGGGAACCATCGCCATGGCCCTGCGCCAGGGCTACCGGTTGTCCTGGATGGTGCAATGGCCGCATGTGCGCGGCTGGCGGTTTGCATCCCCGGAACCCAGCCTGATCTGCTTGGCCGACGCCGAGGCGGTGGCCGCCATCATGACCCTGGCCTATGGACAGAATGCCAGCGCCCGGTCCGACCATCCGCGTCTGCGGGTGGCCGCCAATTCGGTTGATACCATCCCGCATGCTATAGATGCGGAATAGGAGGGGATGATGCCATCCGCGCTTAGCCTGGGTTATCTCGACAGCCGGAAGCGGCGGGGGACGAACCGGTTCCCGCGCTGGATATTGCTGTCCACAGCAACGCTTCTGATCTTCGCCACTGCCGCTGTTATGTTCGGTCAGGAAACGGGGATCGGCGTGGTGCGGGAGGAGGCGAGCCGTCCTGTCGCGATCCGCGACATCACCATCACCCGCGCCGCAGGCGACAGGGTGATGGTCACGGACGCCACGACGGGTGTGGTGATCGCTGACTACCCCGTTGATGAGGGCGGGTTCGTTCGTGGCTCCTTGCGGGCCTTTGAACGGATGCGCGATGTGGCCGCCGCACCCAAGGACGCGCCCTACCGTCTGATCCGTTGGGAGTCCGGTCGGGTCAGCCTGTCCGACACCGCGACGGGCGAACGCATCTATCTTGACGCATTTGGCCGGGACAATGCGGCAGCCTTTGCCGCCCTGCTCGGTCTGCAAGGGGGAGGAAAGCCATGAACCCCGTCTTTGCCATGATGCGGCGGCGCGAGACCGTCGACTGCACTGTCGAGATCAACAATACGTTTGAGGCGTTGGGAGCCCATCTGCGCTTCGACAATGGTGTGATTGTCCATCCTGGTGATGAGGTCCTGGTGCATGGCGCGCCGGTGCAGGTGCCCTACGGCCAAAGCCAAAGCTTCCGGCGGCAGGCGACCATCACCCGCGCCGGTGCGCTGGAACGTGCCTGGACGCGGGCGACCGGCGATCTGGACATGCTGGAACTGTGCGAATTCAACTTCACGGAGAGGGCACTGTCATGAGCAACGCACTGAGGGCCGATCTCCACGACCATGAACCCTCGATCGAGGAAAAGCTGGCCGCGGTCAATGACACTACGCGCAGCGCGCTGGTCTCCACCATGCTGGCGCCGCGCTTTTACACCACCGATTTCGACGAGATGGATCGGATCAATGTGGAGCCGGTGCGCGCCGAATGGGACGCCCTGATCGCGCAGATGCGCAGCGACCCGAACAGGGGACATTTCCGCCGCAATGCCGACTGGGACAATATCGACATCAACGATCTTGAACCGGCGCTGCGCGAAGAGTTGACCGATTTCCTGGTCTCCTCCCTGACGTCGGAATTTTCCGGCTGTGTGCTGTACAAGGAAATGAAGCGCCGGGGGACCAACAAGGAAATCTGTGAGCTGTTCGGCTATATGAGCCGGGATGAGTCCCGCCATGCCAGCTTCATCAATGACGCGCTGAAGGATTTCGGCATCGGCGTCAATATGGGCTTCCTGGCCAAGGCCAAGAAGTACACCTACTTCAAGCCCAAGTTCATCTATTACGCCACCTACCTGTCGGAAAAGATCGGCTACGCCCGATACATCACTATCTTCCGCCATCTGGAAAAGAACCCGGATCGCCGGTTTCACCCGATTTTCAAATGGTTCAAGGAATGGTGTAACGACGAATTCTCGCATGGTGAGGCGTTCTCCTTGATCATCCGGTCCGATGAACGGCTGATGCAGGGCGTCAACAAGCTGTGGATCAAATTCTTCCTGCTGGCCGTGTTCGCCACCATGTATGTGCGCGACCATATGCGCCCGGCCTTTCATGCCGCCATGGGCGTGGATATTGATGATTACGACATGCGCGTCTTCCGCCTGACGTCGGAGATTTCGCGCCAATGCTTCCCGCTGGTCCTGGACCTGGACAATCCCGCTCTGTGCGAGGGGTTCCGGCGCATGGAACGGATCAACCAGCGCATGATTGCCGCCAAGCAACGCGGTGGCGTTGTCGGCGCGGTCGGCAAGGCTCTCTGGGGGGCGGCTGCGGGTGTCAACTTCCTGCGCATGTACATGATCCCGGCAAAGACGAACGCGATCCCCGCGACCTCGCGCCTTCAACCGGTCTGGTAGGGCGCTATGGAAGTCGCCAACCCGGTCATCGTTGTGCTCATTGCCATCGGGGTCTGGTGGCTGTCGACCGGGCTTGTGCTGGCCATGGTCCATCGGACCGAACGTGGCGGCTGGGGTCCGGTGCAGGTCATGCCGCTGATGACGCTTTTCGGTATCGCCGGCGTTGGTCTGATGTGGATCGGGGCGCAGGAGAAGACCTCGTTCGGGTCCTATGCCGGGTTCTTCGGAGCGCTACTGGTCTGGGCCTGGCATGAGGCGGCGTTCCTGACTGGCGTGCTGATGGGCGGTCGGTCGGGAGAATGCCCGCCGGCCCTATCCGGGTTCGCGCGGTTCCGCGCGGCGTGGGAGGCGATCTGCGATCATGAGATCGCCATCCTGATCACGGGGCTGGTACTATGGCTGATGCTGTCGGACAGTCCCAACCTGTTCGGTCTGGCGGCATTCGGGTTGCTGTGGGGGATGCGGATTTCCGCAAAACTGCTGATCTTCTTCGGGGCGCCCAACGCCATCAGCGAATTGATGCCAAGCCGCATCGCGCATCTGAAAAGCTACTTCAAGACCGATCACCTGACACCGCTTTTCTATCTTCTGATGGGGGTGGCGGTGGCCCTGTTCGTTCTTCTGGTCATCGCGGCCAACGAAGCGACACAGGATCATTCCGTGGTCGGGCATTCACTGCTGGCGACCTTCATGGCGCTGGCCATCCTTGAACATCTGGTTCTCGTCCTTCCCGTTTCCGATACGGCGCTTTGGCGCTGGGCGGTGCCGGGCGGGGTCAAACATGGCCGGTCGCCCATTGTCGGGCCGGCGGCCGACAAGCAGCAATAAATCTGGGATACAGGGACGGAAAGGGGATTAAAGATGGACGTTTTCGCTCATATGCAGCAGTCATTGCACGACCTGAAGACGGCAGGCAATTACCGTGTCTTCGCTGAACTGGAACGTCAGTGCGCCGCCTTTCCCAGGGCGACCGTCCACAGGACCGATGGTGAGACGGGTGAGGTCACCGTCTGGTGTTCCAACGACTATCTGGGCATGGGACAGAATCCCAAGGTGACCGGGCGGATGACGGAAATCATCGCCAAATGCGGGGCAGGGGCCGGCGGCACCCGTAACATTTCCGGCACCAATCATTACCATGTGCAACTGGAGAAAGAACTGGCCGACCTGCATGGCAAGGAAGCGGCCCTGATCTTCACCTCCGGCTATGTCTCCAACTGGGCGGCGCTGGGCACTTTGCTGTCGCGCATTCCTGGCATCATTGTCTATTCCGATGCCCTGAACCATGCCTCAATGATCGAGGGCATCCGCCATTCGGGATGTGAGCGCCGTGTCTTCCGGCACAATGACCATCAGCATCTGCGCAAGCTGATGGCCGCCGATGATCCCAAGCTGCCCAAGATGGTCGCGTTTGAATCCGTCTATTCGATGGATGGCGACATTGCGCCGATCAAGGAGATCTGCGACGTGGCCGATGAATTCGGCGCCATCACCTATATCGATGAAGTGCATGCCGTGGGCATGTATGGCCCGCGCGGCGGTGGCGTGGCAGAACGCGAAGGCCTGATGGACCGGATCACGGTCATCGAAGGCACGCTTGGCAAGGCCTATGGTTGCATGGGTGGTTATATCACGGGATCGGAAGTGCTGGTTGATTTCGTCCGCTCCTTCGCATCCGGCTTCATCTTCACTACGGCCCTGCCGCCGGCGCTGGCCGCCGGTGCCACGGAGGCAATCCGGCATCTCAAGGAAAGCCAGGTCGAACGGGCCCGCCACCAGGCGGCGGTGGCCAAGGTGCGCCAGGCGTTGGACGCGCGCGGCATCCCGTATATGCATAACCCCAGCCATATCGTGCCGGTGATGGTGGGCAATGCTGCCAAGTGCAAATGGATTTCCGACATCCTGCTGGATCAGTTCGGGATCTATGTGCAGCCCATCAACTATCCTACCGTTCCTGTCGGTACCGAACGCCTACGCATCACACCGACGCCGCTGCATACGGATGCCGATATCAAGCATCTGGCCGATGCGCTGTCGTCGCTATGGTCGCAATGCGCCTTGGCCCGCAAGGTGGCCTGATCACGGGAGGCGGCCATGGGAATGATCGATAAACCGATCGTCATCCCGGCGGTGGCCGCCGACGGATCGCTTTATCCGATAGAGAAGATGCAGGCCCATCTTACTGGGCAACTGCATCTGGCAGTATCAGTCTTCGTTTTTGACGGGGACTTTCTGCTGCTTCAGCGCCGCGCGCGGGGAAAATATCATTGTGGTGGGCTGTGGGCCAATACCTGCTGTTCCCACCCGCATTGGCGTGAAACGGTGGAGGACTGCGCCACCCGCCGGCTGACGGAGGAGTTGGGCATTACCCTGCCGCTGCGTCGTCACCTGACTGTTGATTACCAAGCCGATGTAGGCGCCGGTCTGCGCGAGCATGAGCGTGTAACGCTTTTCAGCGCATCGGCTGACCGCACCCATCTCGTTCCCGTGCCCAACCCGGAAGAGGTTGAGGCAACGCGCTGGATCAGCTTGGGCAGCCTTCGGCGTGAGATTGCACGGGACCCGAGCAGTTTCACACCCTGGCTACGGATCTATCTGGACCGGTTTCCAAACCTGTCCTTTGACCAAGCCGCCTGATCATCCCCGGGGAAGGTGCGGTCGGCGCCTGGGGAAAATGAACGATGTGCGCTTGTTTCCGATCAACGAAAATATGTTCGGTGCATCAATCTGGGAACTATGATTTTTCCTTATCGTTTCCTTTTTGGCATATGTGATAGCATTGCCATTGACCCGATGGAGGACGCCATGAAAGTCCGTGAGGCCATCTGTCTCACGAGGTGCGGCAATCCAGCCACCCATCGGCTTCATCGCCTTTACGAGCTCCGGCATCTCGCAGACCCTCGCCGATAAGGCCCGTATGATGGGTCTGCCGGTGTGGCGGTTCGGGAACGGGGATGATACATCCCGGCATCCGCTCACCCTGCCTTCTGCCACTGGCGCAGCGCCGGCAGCACATGTCTTCCAAATGAACCGCTCCGAGTTTGCCGGAGGCTCCAACTCTTGAGTAGGATGGAGCATCAT
>JAEMSB010000588.1:1761-2811 GCA_016463045.1 Niveispirillum sp. | reverse complement strand
TAGGCCTGTTTGTGGATCGGACTGGCGACGCCGTGGCCTTTGCGCTGGCCGAGGCGCCAGCCGGTATCGTCCCCGCCACCGCACTGCCCCCCGACCATCCGCTGACCGCTCCCCGCGCCCCCTGGGCCGGTTTCGACCTGTCGCGGCCTATCATCATGGGCATTGTCAATGTCACGCCCGACAGCTTCTCCGACGGTGGTGACCATGCCCAGGCCGATGCGGCCATCGCCCATGGCCGCCGGCTACTGGCCGAGGGGGCTGATATCCTGGATATCGGTGGCGAGTCGACCCGGCCAGGTGCGGAGCCGGTGCCGGTTGAGACGGAGATTGCGCGGGTTGTGCCGGTCATCCGGGCGCTGGCGGCGGAAGGGGCCGTGATCTCCATCGATACCCGCCACGCCGCCGTGATGAAGGCAGCGGCAGGGGCGGGCGCGCGGATCATCAATGATGTCACGGCCCTTACCGGCGACCCGGACAGCCTTGCCGTTGCCGCCGCAACGGGCCTTCCCGTCGTCCTGATGCATATTCAGGGGGAGCCGCAGACCATGCAGGTGGCACCCCGCTATGACAATGTCACGGCAGAGGTGTTCGACTGGCTGTCCGCGCGCATCGACGCGGCAGTGGTGGCGGGCATTGCCAGGGACCGGATCGCCATCGACCCCGGCATCGGATTCGGCAAGGATCTGGGCCATAATGTCGACCTTCTGGCCCGCACCGCCGCCCTGCACGGGCTGGGCTGCTCCCTCCTGATCGGGGTCAGCCGCAAACGCTTCATCGCTTCCCTGTCAAAAGGGGAGGCGCCCAAGGACCGGGTGGCTGGCTCCATCGCCACGGCGCTGCATACGCTGGGGCAGGGCGCGCATATCCTGCGCGTGCATGACGTGGCCGCGACGGTGCAGGCGGTCGCCGTGTGGCAGGCCCTGCAATCGGCGTGATATAGGTTTCGTAACATTCCGCTCCACCGGCCCTATGCCGGCATTCCTGGGAACTGACACATGTCGCGTAAATTGTTCGGCACGGATGGCATCCGCGGTACCGCCAATACCGAGC
>JAEMSB010000588.1:0-1751 GCA_016463045.1 Niveispirillum sp. | reverse complement strand
TACCGAGCCGATGACGGCGGAGACGGCGCTGAAGGCCGCCATGGCCGCCGCCTTGCATTTCCGGCGCGGGGACCATCGCCATACCGTGGTGATCGCCAAGGATACGCGCCTGTCGGGCTATATGCTGGAACCGGCGCTGACGGCGGGTTTCATTTCCATGGGCATGGATGTCATCCTGGTGGGTCCGCTGCCCACGCCGGCGGTGGCCATGCTGACCCGGTCCATGCGCGCCGATCTGGGCGTCATGCTGTCGGCCAGCCATAATCCGTTCCAGGATAATGGCATCAAGCTGTTCGGCCCCGATGGCTACAAACTGTCGGACGAGTTCGAGGCGGAGATTGAGGCGCGCATGGCGCTGCCCTTCGCGCCCGATCTGGCCGGCCCGCGGGACCTTGGCCGGGCACAGCGCATGGAAGATGCCTTTGGCCGCTATATCGAAGTGGTCAAGAGCAGCTTCCCGCGTGGCTTGCGTCTGGATGGCATGAAGATCGTTATCGATTGCGCCCATGGTGCCGCCTATAAGGTGGCACCGCGTGTGCTGTATGAACTGGGGGCAGAGGTCATTACCCTGTTCAACCAGCCCAATGGCTTCAACATCAATGACAAATGTGGGGCCACCAGCCCCGCCGCCATGCGCGCCGCCGTGGTGGAGCATAAGGCCGATCTGGGTATCGCGCTGGATGGCGATGCCGACCGTCTGATCCTGGCGGATGAGACGGGCACGCAGATTGATGGCGACCAGATCATGGCCCTGATCGGCCAGAGCTGGGCTGAGAGCGGGCGCCTGCGTGGTGGTGGCGTGGTTGCCACCGTCATGTCCAACATGGGCATGGAACTGCACCTGAAAAAACTGGGTCTGACCCTGGCGCGCACAGCCGTGGGCGATCGCTACGTCGTGGAGCATATGCGCGAACATGGCTTCAATGTCGGCGGTGAACAGTCGGGCCATGTCGTCCTGTCGGACTTCGCTACTACGGGCGACGGCTTGCTGGCGGCGTTGCAGGTACTGGCCTGCATCCGGCAATCGGGGCGCCCCGCGTCCGACGTGCTGCGCGTGTTCCAGCCGCTGCCGCAGCTGCTGAAGAATGTCCGCTACGATGCCAGCACCGGCATCCGCCCCCTGGACGCCGACAGCGTGCAGGCCGCCATCAAGGCGGGTGAGGAAAAGTTGGCCGGCGTTGGCCGTGTCCTGATCCGCAAATCAGGCACCGAACCCCTGATCCGCGTCATGGCGGAAGGGGAGGATGATGCCCTGGTGACCCGCGTTGTCGATGATATCTGTGACGCGGTGCGCCATGTGACCCATTCTGTGGCGGCGGAGTGAAGAAGATGCGCGGACGCGTTCTGATCATTGCCGGGTCGGATTCGGGTGGCGGGGCCGGTATCCAGGCCGATATCAAGGCGGTGACGGCGCTCAACGGCTATGCCATGACGGCCATCACGGCCCTGACGGCACAGGATACTAACGGCGTCCACGGTGTCCTGCCCGTGCCCATCGACTTCCTGGTGCAGCAGATGCGTCTGGTCCTGGCCGATATCGGGGCTGATGCCGTGAAGATCGGCATGCTGGCCACATCCGATATCATCAATGCCGTGGCCGACACGCTGTCCGATGCGGCACCCGGCGTCGCCCTTGTCGCCGACCCGGTAATGGTGGCTAAGGGTGGGCACCGGTTGCTGGATGAAAGCGCCACGGGCGCCCTGATCCGCCGCCTGTTGCCGCTGGCCGCCATCGTCACGCCCAATGTGCC
>JAEMSB010000110.1 GCA_016463045.1 Niveispirillum sp. | reverse complement strand
CCTTCATGGTGGGCGGGGCCGAGGCGGCGTTCGCGGCGGCACAGCCGTTCTTGGCCCTGATGGGCAAGAACATCGTGCATGCCGGGGGCCCTGGCACGGGGCAGGCGGCCAAGATCTGCAATAACATGGTGCTTGGCATTTCCATGATTGCCGTGTCTGAGGCGTTTGCGCTGGCCGACAAGCTGGGTCTAGAGCGGCAGAAGCTGTTCGATATTTCCAGCACCTCGTCGGGGCAGTGCTGGTCGCTCACCAGCTATTGCCCCGTGCCAGGGCCGGTGCCGACATCGCCCGCCAACCGCGATTATGCGCCCGGCTTTGCGGTGGACATGATGTTGAAGGACCTGAAGCTGGCGCAGCAGGCAGCAGCCAGCAGCGGGGCCAGCACCCCCCTTGGCGCGCAGGCCGCATCCTTGTATCAGCTATTCTCAGCGGCGGGGAACGGGGGTCTCGATTTCTCCGCCATCGTGAAGATGTTGCAGGGGAAATGACATGAGCGGCGGGACAAGCGGCAATCTCTACCATCTGTTTGAAAGCCGCTTTCCCGCCGATCCCACGGCTCGTTTCATCACCCTGATGGACGGGCCGCGTCAGGGTGTGTGGTACACTTACGCCGACGTTGCCTCCATCTCCGCCCGCTTTGCCCATGCCATGGCGGCACTGGGCGTTAAACGTGGTGACCGCGTGGCGGTGCAGGTGGAGAAGAGTGCGGAAAACCTGTTCCTCTATCTCGCCACCCTGCGGATGGGAGCGGTCTATCTGCCGCTGAACAATGCCTATCAACGGGGCGAGGTCAGTTACTTTCTGGAAGATGCAGCCCCCGCTTTGTTCGTCTGCCGGCCGGAGGATGAGGCGGGCATGAAGGAACTGGCGGCGCGGTGTGGCGTGCCGGCGGTGGTGACTTTAGGCGTTGCCGCGGATGGCAGCCTGCCTGATATGGCCTTAAACCTCAGCCCGCAGTTTGAGACGGTGGCGGTAGGCGAGGATGAGCTTGCGGCCATCCTCTATACATCGGGCACCACCGGGCGGTCGAAGGGGGCAATGACCAGCCATGGCAATCTGGCCAGCAATGCCCTGACCCTGCATCAGCTATGGGGCTTTGTGCCGGATGATGTGCTGCTGCATGCCCTGCCGATTTTCCATGTGCATGGGCTGTTCGTGGCGACCAACACGACCCTGCTGAATGGCGGGCACATGCTGTTCCTGTCGAAATTCGATGCGGACCGGGTGGTGGAGCTGTTGGGGCAGGCAAGTGTCCTGATGGGTGTGCCCACCTTCTATACCCGCCTGCTGGCCCATCCCGGCTTCACGCGCGAACTGGTGGCGCATATGCGGCTGTTCATAAGCGGGTCCGCACCCCTGCTGGCCGATACGCATACGGAGTTCTCCACCCGGACTGGTCACGCCATTCTGGAGCGGTATGGCATGACGGAGGCGGGAATGATCACGTCCAACCCGCTGAACGGTGATCGCGTGCCGGGCACGGTGGGCTTTCCGCTACCCGGCGTGTCGCTACGCGTCGCCGATGAAAAGGGGTTGTTGCTGAGCACGGACGAGATCGGGCAGATCGAGATCAAGGGCCCCAACCTGTTCAAAGGCTATTGGAACAAGCCTGAAAAGACGGCGGAGGATATGCGCGCCGATGGCTTCTTCATCACGGGCGATGTGGGGAAGGTGGATGCGCGCGGCTATGTCCATATTGTGGGTCGAGCCAAGGATCTGGTGATCTGCGGCGGGTTCAATGTCTATCCCAAGGAGATCGAGACGGTTCTGGACGCCATTGATGGCGTCGTGGAAAGCGCCGTCATCGGCCTGCCGCACCCGGATTTCGGTGAGGCGGTGGCCGCAGTGATCCAGAGGAAGCCGGGGCGCAATGATGTGACGGAGTCGTCGATCATCGCGCATGTGAAGGGCGAACTGGCCAATTTCAAGGTGCCCAAGCGCGTCTGGTTCGTGGATGAACTGCCGCGCAACCAGATGGGCAAGGTGCAGAAGGCGGCCCTGCGGGAGCAGCACAAGGCGGCGTTTGGAGGATAGACCGATGTTGGAGGAACAACAAAGCACGGTCATTCTTGGCGATGAATTCGATCAAGCACTAAAGGAGCGCTTGTTAAATGTACTGGCCGGAATGAATGCGCTGAATGTTGCTCTCAACGAATGCCTTTTGGCGGGCTCCCAGGAAATCCAGCGTACTGTATTTCATGTTGATGGTAGAATGGTCACCGTTGAAGCAGAAACCTATATTGGTCTGCAGATCACCGGACCAACGGATCTTATAGTGCGAATTTTTGATGCGGTCAGGCTTTGATGGAATTGTCCATCAAAGCCGCCAGCTTGTTCAAGGTTGTCCAGTTGCGGGATGTGCCAGTGACGCCCGCCAAGCGCAGCAGTTTCACCGGGTCGGTGGCGGCCTTGCCGGCGCCGTCGATGAAATGCATGTAGAGCACGTCGCCGGACAGATGCAGTTGGTCGGGGCCGGTATCAAGGGCCGCCAGCTTTGCCGCGTCCGCCGTGTCCGGCGCCCTTGACAGGAAGAAGACCAGCAGATGGTTGGGGGCGTTGGTGGCAGCATCGGGGAATGGGTTGCCGGCGATCGCGGCCTGTACCTGTGTGGTGTCGCGGATGATATGGTCGGCGGTGAAGCCGAATCGCGTGGCGAATGCGGTCTCCAGCCGGGGTTGTAAGCTCTCAAGCGGTTCGTCGCTGGCTGTGTCGAACAGCAGGTTGCCGGATTGCAGCAGGGTGCGGACGTTGGTAAAGCCCAGTTCCTCGTAAAGCTGCTTCCACAGCGCCATCTTCACGATCTTGTTGCCGCCGACATTGATGCCGCGCAGCAGGCAGGCGAGGGTGGGCATGGAAACTCCGGTTAAATGGGGCAGGCGATGCCGCCCCATTTAACCGGTTCGGTCACGCGGGCGCCAGTGTTGCCCGACCCCGCAGACTGACGATCTGTGCGGCGCTGATCCCGGCGACAGCCAAGGCCTGTACCAGAACGAAGCCGGTGCCCAGCGGCGTGGTCCAGCCCAGCGACAGCAGGGCGAGGCTGCCCGCGACCCATGACAGGTTCAACGCGATCATCACCTTTGCGGGACCCGCCGGCACGCCCACCCGACGCCCGGCCCAGGCCGCGAACAGGGTGCAGGGGAACAGGATGATGCCCGCTTCCAGCAGCAGCCAGGATGGCAAACCCAGCAGCGGCTCCAGCACGCCGGCGCCCAGCGTCAGCAGCAGGCCCGAGGCGAGACAGGTGGCGGCGTCGATCAGCAGAAGCTGGCGGGTGAGGGGACCGATACCCATGATCATCTCCTTCATTTGGCGTTGTGATGGGCGGATCATGGCGAGTGTGTCGCAGCGGTGCGATTACCTATGGCGTAATAAGGAAAAGAAAATGGGCCGCCCGGTGGAGCGGCCCTTGATCGGGGTTATTTGCCCTTCACGGCACTGAAACTGCCGCCTTTCAGCGTGACCTCCGTAGTCACAGGTAGTTCGGCGACCGACGCCCCCAGCCAGACCTTGTACCGACCGGGCTTCACCACCCATTCCTTTTTGGTCACGTCGAAGGTTGCAAGCAGGCGGGCGTCAACCGGAACCGAGAAGCGGCTGCTGGCGCCGGGAGCCAATTCAAGCTTCTGCCAGCCGGCCAGACGCTTGGGCGCTTCCCAGCCGCCGCCAACCGGGCCGATATAAAGCTGCGGCACGGCCTTGCCCGCACGATCACCCTTGTTGGTAACAGTGCCGGACAGGGTCAGGGTGCCATCCGATCCGACCTCCGCCTTCAGGCCGCCATAGCTGAAATTGGTGTAGGACAGGCCATAGCCGAAGGGGAACAGCGGCTTGTGGCCCTTCTGGTCGAACCATTTATAACCGACCGCGGCCCCCTCCATATAGGAGACGTCGAACTTGGTCCCATCGGGCAGGCCTTCGCCGTCCAGCTTGGGACGCGGCAGCTGATCCAGGCTGGCGGGGAAGGTGACCGGCAGGCGCCCACTGGCATCCACTTCGCCATAGAGCACGCGGGCAATGGCCTCGCCACCGGCGGTGCCGGGATACCAGGCGGCCAGGACCGCGCCGACATCCTTCAGCCAGGGCATGAAGACGGGGCCACCGGACTGTACCACCACGATGGTGCGCTTGTTGGCCTTGGCGACGGCGGCGACCAGCGCGTCCTGATTGTCGGGCAGGGTCAGCGCGAAATCCATCGCCTCCCCCGTCCACTGGTTAACGAAGACGATGGCCAGATCGCTGTCGCCGGCCAGCTTCGCTGCGGCAACCGGGTCGGTGCCGGCATCGAACGCGACAGTGCCGCCGGCGCGGGCCTGGATGGCGGCCAAGGGCGGGTTGGCGTGATAGACGATGGGGCCGGGGAAATTCTTCGGCCCCGTGCCCGGTACGGGATTGCCGCCACGCCCGAACACAGTGGAAGAACCACCGCCCGACATTACGCCCTTGTCGGCGTGACCGCCGATGACGGCGATCTTTTTTGCACCTGCCGCCAGGGGCAGCAGATCACCCTGATTCTTCAGCAGGACAATGCCTTCCTCCGCGTCGGCGCGCGTGATCTTGGCATGGGCGTCATAGTCGATCTTGTGGTCTTCAACCGCGACGGGGTTGTCCATGACGCCATGGTCGAACAGGGCACGCAGGATACGGCGATTCATATCGTCCAGACGGGCCATGGGCACGGAGCCATCGGCCAGCGCCTTGCCCAGCAGGTCGGCGCCGAAGAACATCTCCTTGTCGAAGATATAGCCCGATTCCTGATCCAGACCGTTGTTGGCGGCCTTGGCGGTGCTGTGGACGGCCCCCCAGTCGGACATGACATAGCCCTTATAGCCCCAGTCCCCCTTCAGCACCTTGTTCAGGAGGAAGTCGTTTTCGCAGGCATAGTCGCCATTGTAGCGGTTATACGCGCACATGACGGAGCCGGGGTTGGACCGTTCCATGGCGATCTCAAAGGCCAGCAGGTCCGACACCCGCGCACCCGCCTCATCAATATTGGCTGACAGGACGAAACGGCCCGTCTCCTGTGCATTCAGGGCGTAATGCTTGATGGTGGAAACGATGTTGTTGGACTGAATGCCGCTGATCTGTGCGCCGACCATGATGCCGGCCAGCAGCGGGTCTTCCGTCCCATATTCGAAATTGCGGCCATTGCGGGGTTCGCGCACCAGATTGATGCCACCGGCCAGCATGATGTTGAAGCCCGACAGTCGGGCTTCTTTGCCGATCATGGCGCCACCCTGCCGGGCCAGCGCTGGGTTCCAGGTGGCGACGGTCGCGATGCCGGCGGGCAGGGATGTGCGCTCGCGCATCGGCTCGCTCGAGTCCCGCTGTGTTGCCACGCCGACGCCGGCATCGGTCTGCCACTGTGCGGGAATGCCCAGACGGTCGATGCCAGGGATATAGCCAGCCGAACCCATGCGGATGCCGGTGGGCGGCACGTAATTGCGTTCCTTGAACGGCGATCCGAAATAGCCGAAGACCAGCAGCTTCTTCTCTTCCACCGTCATTTCGCGCAGCAGCAGATCGGCGCGCGCATCGGCGGAAAAAGAGCTGTCCATCCAGGGACGGGCGGCCGGGGCCGTGGTGGCGGTGGCCGGTGCCGCACTTTCGGCGGCCCGCGCCGTGCCAGCGGACAGAGCCGTGGCCAGCAGCAGGGTGGACATGAAGGCCCGCATCTTCCTGTTATTCATTGCCGTTTCTCTTTCGTCGTTTATGGCACAGGCCGAGGATCGGATGATCCAGCGTCCTCCCGCATCAATTTTCATCCTTTAAAGAGGACAGGTTTCATGCCACCGAAATGATGGCCTTTCCTGCTCCTCCCAAAGGTGTTCCCCCGGCATTGGCGGCGGGTGGTTCATTCTTCATAGTAGCACCGGCGTCTCGCCGCACCAGTGAAATCAGACAACGTTGTCTGATTTCTGTCTGTCCCAATACTCGTAAATCCTCTCCCAACCGTGACATCCTGGCAACAATGAATGGATTGGGGTGCCTGTGGGGTAAGGGGGTGTCAGGGAAACGCTTGATATCCCGTGATTTGGGCGCTTGCGTCTCGCAGTCGCGGAAACTTTCAATAAGCCAATCAACCATGGATTATGCGTTTATATCCCAGACAAGCCATGTTCGCGCTGTCACTTTGTATGACAACGATGACATATAGCGCTTGACATCAAACCGGCCTGTCGTAAATTCAGAACCACTAAGGATGGGAGCGTGTGATGAAACACGCCGGATGGGTGGGGAAACAAACCGAGCGGCTAAATAAATAGCCCGAAGGAAAATATCAGACGCATGGCACCCTGAACCGGTGTTCTGCGAATGATCCCGCGCATTCTGGCGCCAAAAAATCACACGTAAAACTTTGCTCTGAGGGAGGATCTCTTGACAGGGATGCATTCAATGCTTGGTCGCGGCGTAGCCGTGGCCCTGCTGGCAAGCGCGTCGCCGTTCGCGCTGGCGTCGACCGCCATGGCTCAGGCCGCACCGGCAGCCACCGATACGCTTGAGGAAATCATCGTTACCGGCGTGCGCGGGTCGCAGCAGCGGTCGGTCGATGTGAAGCGCAACCAGACGGCCATCGTTGACGCCATCTCGTCAGAAGATATCGGCAAGCTGCCGGACGTCACCATTGCTGACGCCTTGCAGCGGGTATCGGGCATACAGATTCAGCGTGATGCCGGTGAAGGCAGCAAGGTCAATGTCCGCGGCCTGCCGCAGGTCATCACCCTGCTGAACGGCGAGCAGTACCTGTCAGCGGGCAACCTGGGTGAGGCAAAGCCAAACCTGACGGACGTTCCGGCGCAGTTGATGAACGCTGTGGTTGTTTACAAGACGACTGACAGCAAGAATGCGCTGAGCGGTGTTTCGGGCACTATTGATCTGCGTACCCGCCGTCCATCCGACATGCCCCAGGGATTCTCTGCATCGGGAGCGGTTGAAGGACAGACCGGCAAGGACACCAAAGAGAAGGACTATCTCGCCAATGGCCTGATTTCCTGGCGCGGTGACCGGATCGGTGTCCTGGTCTCGGCGGCTGGCAGCCAGTCAAACCTGGGTAACAATTATTCGGGTATTGCGGCGGGTGGCCCCGGTGGTATGTCAGGCAACAATGACTGGGGTGGCACCGCGCCGCAGCAGTTCATCTCGCCACATGGCTACGAAAGCTTCAGCCGTGAAGTTGAACGTGACCGTCTGAGCATCTCGGGCGCCTTCGAAGCAGATCTGGGTGAAGGCTTCACTTTCCTCGCCGAGGGCTTCTACACGAAGCTGGATGAATATAACCGTGCGGTCGGCATCAACATCTCCAACCGCTGGTCGGGTGATGCCTTTGGCGTATGGACAATTCCGACAAGCACTACGCCCACGGGCAAGGGTAACTGGGTTTCTGTTAACGAGTATGATATCGACGCATGGTGGGTGAACTCCTTCACCGTTAACCGCACCAACAAGTCGGAATCGAAGAACTTCAATGCTGAGTTGAAGTATGACAATGGCGGGCCTTTCAAGATGGAAGCCCGTGCCATGCGCTCGGATGCTGATCGGCTGTCCATGAACGGTCAGGCGCAGGGCGATTTGTCCAACTGGCGTTACGCGCCAGGCCGTTTCACTCTGTTCCGTGACGCAAACGACCGCACCAGGGGCACTTTCTATCCCGCCTCTATCGCATCGACCTTCCCGGCATCGCGCTATACCAACAACGTTGTTGGCAGCCTGGGTGGGCGTTATGTCGATCCGAACCCGCTGGGTTATGGTCAGAACCCACGCCTGCATTACAATATCTCCGGCGGTCATCCGGTTTGGTCGGGTTTTGACCGTCCGATCTCCGGTGGTCTGGGTGCCGGCAAGACGCTGACCGACTACATGGCCAACAAGGACAGCTACGCAATCGGTGCCTTCTCTTCGGAAGGCAATAACGAGGCGCAGTCGGACCTTCAAGTCTACCGTATTGATACACATTACGACTTTGAAGAGCCGGCGGGCGGTTTCCTTACCCGGGTCGATGTCGGTGTACGTCGTTCCGACCGCTCGGTGTCGATCGATCAGTTCCACCTCTTCTCCGACTTCTATGCTGGCAAGGGTGTCGACAACAAGGGACGGCCCAATACGTCGGGCTGCGCGGCGCAGTGGAAGGCCATCGACGTTACGATGGACCAGAGCAACTGTCAGGCGGGTGAATTTGTTCGCGATCCCGTTACCGGCCAAATGGTCTTCCAGGGCTATACGGTGAATGCACCGACCCGTCTTGATACCTACAACAATGTTGTATGGGTTGATAATTTGGGGTCGATTACTTCCGGTATCCCTGGCTTCTGGGCAATTGATCCGCATGATTTTGACGATGCAGCCGCCTTCCACAAGAAGGTTTTCGGTGGTGCAAACCGGGTCATCATCCCGGGTCAGACCTACGACGTCGATATGTCTGAGGACAGCGCCTATGCTGAAGCCAGCTTCGAGATCGGACGTTTGAGTGGTACGGCCGGTATGAAGGTCATCCGCACTGAACTGCTGGTGCGGCAGAACCTCACCGACAGCCAGGCCATGAACTATGGCGACACCAACGCCGATACCGGTGACGTCGTTACCCGCCGCCACTATTACGACTATCTACCCGCCGTCAACGCCAAGTACGACATCAATGATGATTGGCGTGTGCGTTTCAGCTACAGCAAGACTATGCAGCCGCTGGATCTGCTGAACTATGGTGGCGGTCTGAAGATCAATACTGCGGATGATCCTGAAAAGAAGATCCGTGTCGCCACCAGTGGTGAATCTTCAGGTAATCCGGAACTTAATCCGTGGCGATCTGACAACTGGGATGCGGCTGTCGAATACTATATTGGCCGCGCCAGCATGCTGAACTTGTCCGTCTTCAGGCTGAACATTGACAGCTACGTTGTTACCCAAACCACCTTCGATGGCGCCTTCCCCGATCAGGATGGTGTGATCCGCAAGTTCAACCTGCCAGTCACCAAGCCACAGCAGAAAGAGGGTGGCAAGGTCGAAGGCGTTGAGGTGGGAGCCAAGCTGTCGTTCAAGGATTTCCTGGACGAAAACAGCTTCTTCTCCAACTTCGGTGTTGATACAAACTACACCTACTCCCCCAGCGAGCAAGTGCTGCCCAGCGGGGTCAAGCTTCCCTTCAACGACAATTCCAAGCATCAGTACAATCTGATTGCCTGGTATCAGGATGATCACTTCCAGGCGCGTATTGCCTATAACTACCGTACCAAGCGCCTGAACAATATCTTCAAGGACTTCCCGGTTTACCAGGACAACACGCAGTTCGTGGACGTCAATGTCAGCTATGATGTGAACGACCATGTTACGGTCTATGCCAATGGCTCCAATGTCACAGGCGAGATCGAGGATTACTTCGTGCAGTTCGCTCCAGGTGTGAAGCAGTATACTTGGCAGAACGAGTTTGAGACCCGTTATACGATCGGTGCACGTTTCCGGTGGTAAGTAACGCTCAAGCGTGAATAGTGCGGGCGCCGCCGGGACGTGATCCACGTCAAGGCGGCGCCCTTTTTTCTTTGCCATTCCTCTGTACAATCCCAACAAATCTGCCTGGAAGAATGAAGATGCCCAGCGATAACCGTATTCGTGAACTGGTCATTGTCGGTGGCGGTACGGCAGGCTGGATGACGGCTGCTTCGCTGTCCAACCATTTCCAGGGATCGGGGTTGAAGATCACCCTGATCGAAAGTTCCGCCATCGGCACCATCGGGGTGGGAGAGGCGACGATCCCGACCATCCGCCGCTTCTATCAGGCGCTGGGCCTGCGTGATCTGGATGTGCTGAAAGCTACGCATGGAACGATGAAGCTGGGCATCCGGTTTGATGGCTGGCTGAACAAGGATAGCAGTTTCATCCATCCGTTCGGTGTCTATGGCCAGGATCTGCGCGACATTCCCTTCCACCAATATTGGCTGCGTCTGCGCGCCGCTGGTGAGAAGGCGGACTTAGGCGATTATTCGCTGGCGGTTGCGCTTGCGCGTGGCGGGCGGTTCACAACCCCTTCGCCAAACCCACCATCCACCCTGTCAGTTTTTGACTGGGCCCTGCATTTTGATGCTGGCCTGTTCGCGCAACTGATGCGGCAGACAGCAGAGAAGCTGGGTGTTCGGCGTATCGATGCCAAGATTGAAAAGGTCGATCTAAACCCGGAGAACGGCCATATCACTGGCTTGCTGCTGGATAACGGCGCCACGGTAGGGGGCGAACTGTTCGTCGATTGCTCCGGCTTCCATGGATTGCTGATCGAAGGGGCGATGAGTGCTGGGTATGAGGATTGGGGC
>JAEMSB010000587.1 GCA_016463045.1 Niveispirillum sp. | reverse complement strand
ATATAGAGCGGCATAAAGGCGAAATGGCCGGGCCGATGGCGGCCCGGCATGACCAGCCGGAAATACTCCCACGCCGACAGACCGGCCAGGACAAGCACCAGCACCTGGAATGGCAGCCCGCCATACCAGACGGCCCCCAGTACAGGCGGGGCCAGAACAAGGGCGGAAATCACGCGCTGCGTGAAGTTGGAGCGGGGCTTCTTGGGGGGGCGCTGGCTGTCGATCACGATATCAACGGCTTCCCGCCGTGGCCCCGAAGCGCCGGTCGCGCTGGTGGAATTCCTGGATGGCGGCCTCCAGATCGCGGCGCGTGAAATCCGGCCACAGCGTATCCAGAAAAACCATCTCCGCATAGGCCAGCTGCCACAGCAGGAAATTGCTGATGCGCTTTTCGCCGCTGGTGCGGATCATCAGATCGGGGTCGGGAATATTGCCGCCCGTGGTCAATTCGCGGGCAAAAGTATCAGTCGTGATATCGCCGGGGGTCATCTCCCCCCGCTCCACCGCCTGCGCCAGCTTGCGCGCCGCATCGACCAGTTCCTGACGCCCACCATAGGACAGGGCCAGCACCAGGGTCATCTCGGTATTGTCGGCGGTCAGCGTCTCGGCATTGCTGATCAAGGCCTGGATATCAGCCGACAGGCGGGAGCGGTCACCGATCACCCGCAACTGAATGCCATTCTTGTGCAGCTTGGCGATCTCCCCGCGCAGGTAGAAGCGCAGGAGCTGCATCAGGGTGGAAACCTCGTCCTGCGGACGGCTCCAGTTCTCGGTCGAGAAGCTGTAGAGCGTCAGGTAGCGCACGCCCAGCTCGCGGGCACCCTCAATGGCCTGACGGACGGCGTCCACGCCCTTCTTATGCCCGGCCGTGCGCGGCAGGCCCCGTGCCGTCGCCCAGCGTCCATTGCCATCCATGATGATGGCAATGTGCTTGGGCGGCGGCAGAAACGCGGATGTGTCGGGGCCCGGCATGGCAGCAGGTCCTTACCCTTGGGTACCGGGAAACGATCAGACCTGCAGGATTTCCTTTTCCTTGGTCGCCAGCGCCTCATCCACCTTCTTGATGTGGGCGTCGGTCACGCCCTGGACCTTGTCGGACCAGGTCTTCTGCTCGTCCTCGGACAAGGACCCGTCCTTCTGCAGCTTCTTCAGGGCGTCCATAGCGTCGCGGCGCACATTGCGCACGGCCACACGGGTCTGCTCCGCATACTTGGCGGCAACCTTGGACAGTTCCTTACGGCGCTCGGAGTTCAGCTCCGGAATCGGCACGCGGATGGTCGAGCCCTCGGTCTGCGGATTCAGGCCCAGACCGCTGTCACGGATGGCCTTCTCCACCGACTTGACCGTGGAACGGTCGAACACCTGCACCGAAATCAGGCGCGGCTCCGGCACGGAGATGTTAGCCACCTGGTTCAGCGGAACCGTGGTGCCATAGGCCTCAACCGTCACCGGCTCCAGCAGGTTGGCGGAAGCGCGCCCGGTGCGCAGGCCCGCGAATTCCTTGCGGAGCTGCTCAAGCGCGCCGGCCATGCGACGCTCAATGTCCTTGATCAGTTCGGGAGCGGCCACCTTATGCCTCTTCGGTTATGATGGTGAATTTGCCCTGTCCAGCCATCACTTCGGCGAAACCGCCGTCCTTCTGGATGGAGAAGACAAGGATGGGAATCTTGTTCTCGCGGGCAAGCGAAATCGCAGACGCGTCCATGACCTGAAGGTCGCGCGACAGCACGTCCAGATAGGTCAGGCGGTCATAACGGATGGCATCCTTCACCTTCTTGGGATCGGCGCTGTAAACGCCATCCACCTTGGTGGCCTTCAGCATCGCATCGCAGCCCATTTCCGAGGCGCGGAGTGCGGCGGCCGTATCCGTGGTGAAGAAGGGGTTGCCGGTGCCGGCGGCGAAAATCACCACCCGGCCCTTTTCCATATGACGCTCGGCCTTGCGGCGGATATAGGGCTCGCAGACGCTGTCCATCGGGATGGCCGACTGCACGCGGGTCTCCACGCCAGCCTTCTCAAGCGCATTCTGCACGGCCAGCGCGTTCATGACGGTGGCCAGCATGCCCATATAATCGGCGGTCGCGCGTTCCATGCCGGACGCAGCGCCGGAAATGCCACGGAAGATGTTGCCGCCACCAATGACGGCGCAGACCTCGATCCCCATGTCGATCACGGACTTGATCTCCGTCGCCATGCGGCTGACGACGTTGGGATCGATCCCGTATTCCCTTTCCCCCATAAGGGCTTCGCCTGAAAGCTTCAGAAGAACGCGCTTGTAACGGGCTTCGGGCACGGGTTTGTCCTTTCGGTTGGAAATCCGGTCTCGCAACAGATCGTATCGGGGCCGGCGAACCGGCCCCGACAGAATAACGCTCCAGAGCCGGCACAAGGTCCGGCCCCGAACCGCCTTAGCCGGCCATCTTGGCCACTTCGGCGGCGAAGTCGGACTGCTCCTTCTCGATGCCTTCGCCCAGCTGGAAGCGGACGAAGCCGGTCAGGGTAACCGGGGCGCCAACGGCCTTGGCAGCGTTTTCCACGACCTTGCGGATCTTGGTTTCGCCGTCGATGACGTACAGCTGCTCCAGCAGGACCACTTCTTCATAATACTTGCGGACGCGGCCTTCGACCATCTTCTCGATGATGTTCTCGGGCTTGCCGGAAGCACGGGCCTGTTCGATCAGAACGGCGCGCTCACGCTCCAGGTTGGCGGTCGACACGTCGGCAACGTCCAGAGCTTCCGGACGGGCGGCGGCGACATGCATGGCGATCTGCTTACCCAGATCGGCCAGAGCGGCCTTGTCGCCGGTCGACTCC